>DASTHG010000235.1:0-2039 GCA_035718325.1 Gemmatimonadales bacterium
CTGGATATCGGGCAGGTCCCAGATCGTGATCAGTCCTTCCTGACGCACGATCTTCTGATCGAGCAGCGGGCCGTTGAGAACGTATTCCTTGGTTTGCCCGTCGAGCCGGCGCAGCCACGCGAACCCCGCGCCGGTATCGCCGGTCTGTTTGATGCTGCGCTCGATGATCATCCCCCACACCGCCCGCATCGTCCCCGAGGCGATGGGGTCTCGAATGAGAATTTTTCCTTTCCACTTTGGTGCGAGCAGATCGTCCCAGTCCAGGGGCGCGAGTGTCGGCTGCACCGCCTGCGACGCATAGACGATCACCGCCGGGGTCTGGTAACACGCGACATAAAAATCCCCCGGCCCTCGTCCATGCGGCGCAATCGCGTCGGCCCACGCCGGCCGGAAGGCCTGCAGCAGCGAATCGGCTGCGCCCATCGCGAACACCGTGGCCGGACCGCCGAACCAGACGTCGCCCTGCGGATTAGCGCGCTCGGAGCGGACGCGCTCGTACACCTCCTGCGACCCCATGTCGAGCCAGCGAATGTCGATGTCGGGGTGGATCTGTTCGTAGCGGGCCTTGAGCAGCGTCAGGAGATCACGACCGTGGGGCGTATAGATGACGAGCGGCGTCTTCCCCGCTCCCGTACACCCGGCCAGCACGAGCGCAGCGACGACTGACCACCGACCGGCCCCGCCGTTACGGAACATGACCGGCCTTGAGCTCCAGCAAATTCGCGAACAGCCGATATGCCCCGACCACCCCCGCGGGCAGCTCGCGGAAGAAACTGAGGCCCGTGTACACGTACGTGCCGCGACCGAGCGGTGCCACGAGCATCCCGCCCTGAAGCGGCGGGCCACCAGAGTCGTGCATTTCCAGCATCGGGACGTAGGTCGAGTCCCAGTCGTGCGCGAAGTAGAGTCCCCGCTCCTGCACCCACCCCTGCCAGTCGTCCGGTTCGATCGCGTTCGGCACGCGGAACAGCGCGGCGGACGGCTGCAACAGCGTGACCGGAGCGGTTTCGTCGGTGACGCGGTCGTGCGGCTGGGCGATCGTCATCCGGTACGGCGCAAACCCACCGTTGATGAACGGGTATTGCTGGTACTGGACGATGACGAGCCCCCCGCTCCTGGCGTAATCGAGCAGCCGCCCGTTCGCGCGCACCAGCGCCGCGTCGGTCTCGTAGGCGCGACTCCCCACGACGATCGCGTCGAACTTCGAGAGATCTCCCCGTTCGAGCGAATCGGCGTCGAGCACCACGATCGGGAGTCCGACCTGCTGCAGCGCCTCGGGCACGCGATCCGATGCGCCGCGGATGTAGCCGACGCGGGCGAGCCCCGGCAGCAGGATCTTCGCGACCCGGACCTCCACCGTTGACGGGTGCACTGACGGACGCGGGCGAATGTGCGGATAGTCGATGATCGCCAGCGCCCCGTCGCTCACGTGTCCGTCGGCCCCCGTCACGGTCGCCTTGAGGGTGAAGCTGCCCACTGCGGGCGATGGCGGCAGCCGTACCGTGAACATCGCGCCGCGCTCCTCGTCTTCCCGCGTGAAGCTCAAGGACTCAGGCCGTTCGGGGGCCCAGCCGGCAGGGACCGCGAGGCGCACGATGCCGGAGGCCGCACCGTGTGAGCGGTTCGTCACCATCACCGTGACGGTGCGCGTACCTCCGCCCGATCCGTCGAGCGGCCACACGACCAGCGCCGGCGCCACGGCCACGTCGAACGGTTGCGTCACGAGCAGCGGGCGCCGAATCTCGCCGATCGCCTGGTCGCGGTAGCGATACACGACCTCGCGGGAGAGCGTGACCGCCGCCCCACCGATGGTGGCCCGCACGTGGGCGACGACGGGTGGCGGCTCGAACGGTAGTCCGCGCACGTCGGGAGGGACGCCGCCCCAGTCGTAGGACGCGCCGGACAATGGCCGCCGCAAGAAGTAGGGTTGCGACCGCGGCGCATCGACGGGGACCGTGACACCGAACCGCCGTACCGCAATCGTGCCCGGCAGAACGGACCCGCTGGGCGGCTCCAGACGATCGACCTGCCACCCCGTC
>DASTHG010000236.1:0-4564 GCA_035718325.1 Gemmatimonadales bacterium
GAGCCAGGTCTCCATGAAGTCGGCGCCGAACGACATGATGTAGCCGGCCGCGGCGAAGTCGTACGCGGGAATGCCGGCGTCGCCGAACGCGAGACGGTTCCCTTCCCGCAGCGCCTCGAACGCGAATGGCTCGTAGGTGACGTGGCGACCGCCGACCTGCTGCATCCACTCGTCTACCAGCTCACCGAAGCTGCCGGTTTCGACGCCGGTGATGAAGACGATTCCTTTGCCGCGCGCCGCCGCCGCCTTCTCCTGCAACGTGGCGATCGCCTTGTCCCACGTCGTGGCTTCCAGCGTCCCGCCGGCGGCGCGCTGCAGCGGACCGGTGACGCGGTCGGGGTTGTACAGTCCCTGCAGCCCCGCCTGCCCGCGGGCGCACAGCCGCCCGTGGTTCACCGGGGAATCGGGATTGCCCTCGAGCTTGATGGCGCGCCCTTCGCGCACCTTCACGTGCAGGCCGCACCCCGCGCCGCATTCACGGCAGGTGCTGGAGTACCAGGTCGCGAGGCCGGGCGTCTGATCTTCGGGAGGAACGACGTAAGGGATGAGCTTTTCGGTGGGCTCGGGACCGATGCCGCAACCCGACAGTGCGGCGGCACCGCTACCGGCCACTCCCAGCACCTTGAGGAACCGCCTCCGATCCATCCCGTCGCTCATATCGTCTCGCCTAGTAGTGACACACCGAGCAGTCACGGCTGACGTTGCGCGCCATGTGACAGCTGATGCACCACCCCATCTTCAGGGTTGGTACCTGGGAGATTTGCGTGGTCCGATTTACGGTGCCATGACAGTTCGCGCACGATTCCGGCCCTGTGCCGAGCACCTTGATGTGTCGCATGTGCGGGAAGTGCACGAAACCCGGAAGCCAGTACACGCGGATCCACTCTGGCGCCTTGCGGTCGCTCCACGCCTTCCGCACCTTGGCGATCTCCGCCTGATGCGACGGCGTCGACCCCGAGATAATCTGATGGCAGCCGAAGCAGGTCCGCAGCGCGGGAATCCCGGGCTCGCTCGATACCGCCACGGTGTTGTGGCAGTACATGCAGGGAATCTGGTCCTGGCCCGCGTGGATGTCGTGTCGGAAGAAAATCGGCTGACGGGGGCCCTGCAGTCCCGCAGTGTCGGTGATGACTGGAGCCTTGTAGCCCGGCGTTGCCGGAGCGGCGGAGGCGGCCTGGGCGGCGATTCGTCCGCCGGCCACGGCGATCATCAAGAATATTCCACTCGCGGTCCTGCACCCTACGGTCGTCGCCAAGGCGGTGGCCTCGATCTCTAACCCAGGTATGATGGGACGGCACGGCACGGCAACTGCTTGCGGGCGCGAGGAATGTAGCGCGCCCGCCGAATGCCGCACAAGTCCCGAATCAGTCGGAGCGTGACAAGAGATGATGCTTGAGACGGATGACGTCCACGAATCCGTCGACCGCGTCGAAGTCGGGAAACTCCATCCAACACCAGCGCACACCGTCCACCATTTCGCCGTCGCGCACGGCGTGTTTCACGGCGCGACCCAAGCCGTCGGACAGGACCAGCTCCTGCTCCTCGTTGTCGTTCAGCACGAACGTTCCGCTCACTCCGGATTCCATGGGGTGGAGGAAACCGAGCTTGCGGCCGCCGACCTCGTACATCCACACCCACTTCCAGGCGATGCCCATGAACACCACCTGCTCGGTGACGTGGCGTAACGACCGGATCCCTTCGCGCGCACGCTTGAACCGTCCGGCGGCGAGTTTGGGAAGATCGCGGGTGGGGGAATCGGACTTCGGCCGCGTGCGGGGATTCTTGTAGAGATTGGTCGCCCAATACTCAGTCGGCTGTCGGGACATTGGTGCCTCGGCTGTCGGCTGCGGAGGTCGTCTTGGAACGGCGAACGGGCACCAGAACTTACCGGTGTCGTCAACCGGTCTCGTATCGCCATGCGACGCAGAGGGTTATGCCTTCCACGCCCGTAGCGAGCGCGCAGCACTTCGAAACCGACCGCTGTCGAGCAACCGCGCGATCGATTGCTGGGGGACTGCCATGCGGCCGTCCGCCCCCATCGTCAACTTGATGACATCCGTGTCGCGGCCGAACCAGCGAGTGCTGGGCTCGAGATCGGAGGGATAGATGCACAACGGCAGCGCCGCCACCGCGAGCGGCGACTGGGAGCCGATTCCCGATTCCGGCATCGTCCCGGCCCACAGCTCCGCTCCACTTTCGGCGGCAAGACGGTAGATGCGACACACCTCCGTGAGCCCGCCGACGCGGTGCACCTTGATGTTCCAGATGCGCGGCCCTTGGAGTGCGACGATCGCTCGCGCGTGGCTCGCGCTCTTCAGTGTTTCATCGAGACAGATCGGCGTGCGCAGTGCGTGGCCGAGCTGTGCGTGTCCCACCAGCTCGTCGGGGGCGAGCGGCTGCTCGATGTACAGCAACCCGGCGGCGTCGAGGTCCTTGAGCTCCCGCTCGTGATCGGGCCATGCGTAGGCACCATTGGCGTCGACGGTGAGCGGCAGGTCTTTCCCGGCCATGCCGTCGCGGGCGGCGCGCACCGCGATCGCGTCCCAACCCGGCGCGACTTTGATCTTGACCCGCCGGTAGCCGCGTGCCACCGCGTCCGCCACCCAGCGGGTGAGCGTCGTGGTACGTCGATCTGCGGGGATCCCCAACGCGACGCCACACGGGACACTGGTCGCCGAGGGGACGCCGAGTCGCGACGCGACCAGCGCGCCCAGCCCGACATTGTGCCGCTGGGCCTCGAGATCCCACGCCGCCGTCTCGATGCCGGCGCGGGCGAAGGGATTACCGCGGACGCCCTCGCGCAGCGCGGCGTCGATCGCTTCCGGGTCGGGAAATTCCCGCCCCACGATCCGCGGGAGCAGCACGCGCTCGAGCAGATCGCGCGCGCCGGCGAGCGTTTCTTCCGAATAGAACGGCAGCTCGAACGGCGGTGACTCGCCGTAGCCGGTGTGCCCGGTGTCATCCTGCAGCTGGACGATGAGGGAGCGGCGTTCGGCGATCACGCCGCCCGAGATGACGAACGGCTCGGCCAGCGGTAATACGAGCTCGAACAGCTCAGCGGCGGAAACGCGCATCCGGAATATCGAGAAAGTGCAGCTCGCCGCCGCGCCGATGCACCAGCCCGCGTGCCTCGAATCGCGCCAGCTCCGCGATGATACCGTCTTCGGGATGAAACAGCAGCTGATGCAGCACGCGCTGTGTGCGCGAGCCGTCGCGGGCCGCGTATTCGTCGAGCGGCAGCTGGAACATCGTGTGCAGCTGCACCGCCTCGCATCCGGCGTGTGCGTAGGCCAGGACGTCGCGCCCGGAGTTGATCCCTCCCGTGCCGCACAGAGCCGGCAGCGACCGCGCCCCGGGCTCCCGGCCCAGCGAGGCGAAGCTCGCGAGCACACGCAGATTGCGGTCGAACAGATCGCGTCCGCCGTAGGCGACGCCCTGCCCGGCGTCGAACAGCCGGTTGAACACGACTTGGGCGTCGGCCCCGGCGGCGGCGAGCATCATCTCGTGCTGAAACCCTTCCTCGAACCGGGCGTTCATCAGCTTAACGGAAACGCGCGTCTCGATCGGGGACGCCCAGCGGATCAGCTCGGGGACCTCCCGTAGCCACCGCAGGATCTGCGCGCGGTCTTCGGCGAGCGAGTCGCCGGCGAGCGTCGGCGAAAAGTCTTTTTCGACGAGGAACGGCGGCTCGTCCCACACCTCGGCCAAACGTCCCGTCGTATGGCGATACTCGGATTCGACGAACGGCACGCCGAGCCGCGGTAGATGGTACTTCACCGACGGCACCACCAACAAATCTCCCGAGCGTGTGAGGTCGCGGCCGGCGCGCAGCAGCGCGAGATAGTCGTCGAACGAGCGGTCCCAGCCCCGCCCCTTCCAGGTGACCGTCCAGCCGCGGTCGGCTCCGGAGACGCGTCGCCGCTCCACCTTCATTTTGGTTTCGTGGATCGCCCATGCCGCCATCGACTGCACGCCCGTATCGTCCTCGGCGATCAGCGTCTTCAGGACGACGAACGCCAGGCCGGCGGCGCGGTCTTCCTCGAGTTGTCGCTCGTTGAGAGACAACTGCCCCGATCCCTTCCCGATCGGATGCGGCAACGCCTGACCGAGATATCGTGCGGTGAGATCGATGTGGTAGGCGTCCCGCACATAGGCCGGGAAGTCCCGCGGCAGCTCGTCCTTGAACCGCTCGAAGTCAGCGACGAGCTGCGCGCGCATCGTGCACGGCCTGGACCACGGCGTCGCGCTGCGATTGCGGCAGCGAAGGACCCCAGGGATCGTCGCTGGCGTCCGCGGAGAGTACGCCTTCGGCGACCATCGCCCACAGCATCCGCTGGATGTAGCCGTCCATCGGCGGGATGAACGTCTGTTGAGAAAAGCGATCGAGCAGGTTGGAGAGCAGCAGGAATTCCGTGCCGTCGGCCCCGGCGTGCGCCCGCAACAGGGCGCATTGCAGGTCGGTCAACGCGGCCCCCATCCCCACGAGGGCACTCTGGGCGCCGAGCATCAGAGAGTAGCCGAGAAACCGGTCCTCGCCGGTGATCACGAGTTTGCCGGGGTGCTC
>DASTHG010000237.1:0-2516 GCA_035718325.1 Gemmatimonadales bacterium
GCTCGCGCAGCTCGTCCGGGGTGAGCCGGTTGGCGGGCCGGGAGGGATCGATACGGGCGTCGAACAGCGCTTCGTTGGCGTAGATGTTGCCGACGCCGGCGAGGCGGCGCTGATCCATGATCACCTTCTTGACGGCCGCCCGTGATCCCGCCAGCGCCTGCGCGAAGCGCTCGACCGTGAACGCCGGCTCGAGCGGCTCCGGTCCGATGCGCGCGGTGTAGCGCGCCCAGCCGCGCTCATCGAGCAGCCACACGGTGCCGAGGCGCCGCACGTCGCGGTACACGAACTGCCCTCCACCGGCCAGCGTGCAGACCAGCACTGCGTAGCGCGCCTCGGCCGCGGTCAGCGGCCGGTCGTACACAATCAACGATCCCGTCATACGGGGCTGCACGATGAGGCGGTGACCGCTCTTCAGGAGAAAGACCGCGTGTTTCGCCCGGCGTTGCGCATGTACGACGGTGTTGCCGGTGAGGGTGTCGAGCAGCCGGCGCCGCGACACCTGTCGTAACACGTCGCTCTTGGTGAGTGTGGCGGTCCGGATGCGGCGCCCCACGAGACGCGGGGCCACGTCACGGACGATCGTTTCGACCTCAGGTAGCTCCGGCACGCGCGACTTCCCGCCACCCGATGTCCGAGCGGAAGATCTTGCCGTCGAACTCGATCCGTGCGCAGGCGGCGCGGCTCGCTACCGCCGCCTGCGCGACGCTCGGGGCGACCGCGGTCACGTTCAACACCCGCCCGCCGGCCACGCGCAATGTGCCATCGGCATCGCGCGCCGTCCCGGCATGAAAGACGAGGATGTCCTTGCCGAGTTTGGGCAGCGTGATCGCGGCGCCCGTGGCCGGGCGGTCCGGGTAGCCGCGGGCGGCGAGGACCGTCGTGACCGCGGCGCGCTGCGCGCCCAGGACCGCCGTCCCGGCGTGCCACTGGTGGCGCGCGATCGCGTACAGGTGGCCGCTCAGCCCGCCGCCCGTGGCGGGGAGCACGACCTGCGTTTCCGGGTCACCGAAACGGCAGTTGAATTCGAGGACCCACGGCGTGCCGTCCGCGGCCACCATCAACCCGGCGTACAGCACGCCGCTGTACGGCGTGCCGCGCGACCGCAGGGTCGCGAGGGTTGGCTCGAACACCTGCCGCCGCACGCGCTCGAGCAGTGGCGCAGTCGCGAGGCTGACGGGGGTGTAGGCACCCATCCCGCCGGTGTTCGGCCCGGTGTCGCCCTCTCCGAGGCGTTTGTGGTCCTGGGCCGGGGGGAGCATCACGATCTGCTCGCCGTCGGTAAGCGCCAGGACCGACAGCTCCTCTCCGGTGAGGAAGTTCTCGACGACGATCTCCTCACCGGCGCTGCCCAACTTGCCCTCGAGAAACGCGCGCGCCGTCTCCGCGGCTTCGCCTCGCGTGGCGCATACGACCGCGCCTTTCCCGGCTGCGAGTCCCGACGCTTTCACGACGAGCGGCTCGGCGTGTCCCGCGATGTAGTCGAGCGCCGGAGCGACCCGGGAGAATGTTGCGCTCGCCGCTGTCGGCACACCCGCTTCGGTCAGAACGGTCTTGGCGAAGGCTTTCGACGACTCGATGCGTGCGGCGGCAGCGGTCGGCCCGAAGGCCGGGCGGCCCTGAGCCTGCAGACGGTCGACCAGCCCGGCCGCCAGCGGGGCCTCGGGACCGACTACGACGAGGTCGACGCGGTTGGCGACGGCAGCGTCGACCAGGCCATCCACGTCGGTCGCCGCGATGGGGAGGTTCTTGGCGAGCTTCGCGGTCCCGGGGTTCCCGGGCGCCGCGAAGATGGTCGTGGTGGGGTCGTCCTGGTGCAGCTGCCACACGAGGGCATGCTCCCGGCCCCCTCCGCCGACGACCAGGACTCTCATTGCTATGGTGCGCTACTTCTTCTTCATCGCGTCCGAAAACGCCTGGGCCGCGCGCTTCGCCGTGTCGACCACGTCGTTCACGACCGCCTTTGCTTCCTTCATGTAGTGATCCCGCGCGTCGTCGATGTCCTTTTCGAGGGGGCGGTTTTCGGCATCGGTGCCACGGCGCGTGCATTCGCCGCGCAGGATGCGGTCGTAGTCTCCACCTTCGACCCAGCGCTGCAGCTCCGCCGCCCGCACCGTATTGAACGGATGTGTGCGCATCAACACGCCCAGGATTTTGAAGACGCGGTCGATCGCGCCGCCGTTTTCCTCGTACTCCTTGGCCTGGACCAGGAAGGCGTTCAGGTCCATCTGCTGCATGTCGCCGCCGCCCGCGAACTTGAGATTCATGCGGAGCGACGCGAGGGGGTCCTGGGTCGCGAGCAGTCCGGCGCGGTCGCTCGACAGCTCGCTCTTTCTGAACCACTCGAGCAGGGCGAGCTGGATCGGGAGAATCGCGATCCCGGCGAGGAAGGGGAGCGCCGAGAGGCTGACGTTCAGGAGCAGCACGAGCAGCGTGTGGTAGAGCGCGTGCCCGCTCATGACGTGCCCCAGTTCGTGTCCCAGCAGGGAGCGCATCTCGTCGTCGTCGAGCAGCTTCAA
>DASTHG010000238.1:0-8724 GCA_035718325.1 Gemmatimonadales bacterium
GAGAGCTCCGATCGAGCCGCTATAGGGCGCGATCCAGCCGAGCAGGCGGCTGAACAGCCACTTTCCTCCGGGCAAGGGAGAGAGCCTTGCCCAGGCGCGTCGCAGGCGCTGACCGGGTGCGGGGAGGGTCGCCATGGTCCGGAGAATCTACGAGTGTCGCGGGGGTTCTCGAAACTTCCATTCCCCCCGGGCGTATGTTGGGCGCATGCTCTCCGTGGCACTGCTCTTCGCCTTCCAGGCTGCGGTTCCGCAGGACTCGTCCGCGTACATGGATCCCGGGGCGCGCGATCTCGTGCGCCGCGCCCGCGAGCGGCGCGCCAGCGCCGAGCAGCGCATCACCGATTACCACGTGCGGGTGACGGAGCGAATCTCGCTCGGGCTCCGGGCGCTGCGGCGCGACCGCACCTTCTATCAGCGCGAGCTGGCCGCGCGCTACGCCTGGCACAAGGTCGGCCCCGACACCGTGACGATGCTCGGAGCCCGTGAGGCGATCCCGGTGGCCTATGCGGGGACGCGCCTGCCCGAGGACCTCGACGCCGATGCCCCCGACCTGGGATTCGAAATCGGCAAGCCGGGAGAAGAGCGCCTGGCCGTGGGAATCGGCGACTCGGAGTTCGTCTACGATCCGCTCGTGCCGGGGAGCGAGTCGCGCTACCGCTTCCAGTCAGGAGACACGACGACGCTCACGCTGCAGGATGGGCGTACGATCCGCGTCATCGAGCTGCGCATCATCCCGCGTCGCGACGACTTTCATCTGTTGGCCGGCTCGTTCTGGCTGGAGCAGGAGCACGTGGCGCTGGTGCGCGCCGTGTTCCGCCCGGCGCGGGCCTGGGATCTGGAGCGCGACCTCTCGGACCCCGAGGACAAGAACGACGTCAAGGACATCCCGGGCTTCCTGAAGCCGATCAAGGGTGAGGTGCGCTATATCACCGTCGAGTTCGCTTTGCTCGAGGGAAAGTGGTGGCTGCCGCATCTCCTCGCCTTCGACGCCGTCGCCACCGCCGGCACCTGGCTCTCGGCGCCCTTGCGCTATGAACGCGCGTACACCGACTACGACGTGACCGCGGGACCACCGCCTGCGCCAGGCGACAGCGTCGTCGCGGACGCGCCCCCCGATTCCTCCGCCATCGAAGCCTGCCGCGGACGGGCGTCGTGCCGCTGCACCCGGCGGCGCTGCCGCACCGCGGTCGTCCTCGTCCCCGACGACACGGCGAGCCTGCTCACCAGCGCCGATCTGCCGCACTCCTTCGACGACCAGACGCCGTTCATGTCGCCGGGCGAAGTGGAGGACCTCGGGAAGGCGATCGGCACGCTGCCCGAGACACCGTGGCACGCGCATGCGCCGACGTTGCGCCTCGGTCCCGGCGGAGCAGGACTGATGCGCTACAACCGCGTCGAGGCATTGTCGGTGGGCGCGCGGCTCGGTTTCGACTTCGGGCGGCTCACCGCGGACGGCGAGGTACGGATCGGATCGGGCGACCGGTGGCCCAATGGGGAGCTGGACGTCGGGCGCGAGTTGCCCAATCTGTCGCTGCGCATCGCGGGGTATCGGCGCCTCGCCGCCGCGAATCCCGAGTCAAAGCCGTTCGGCATCGGCAACTCCATTGGTGCGCTCGTACTCGGCCGCGACGACGGCGTGTACTACCGCAGCTGGGGAGGGGAAGTGCTGCTGCGGCCGGCCGCCACCGCGGCGCAGAACTACCAGCTGCGCTTCTACGCCGAGTGGCAGCGCCCGGCAGCGAAGGAAACGGACGTTTCCCTGCCGCATCTGTTTCATTCGGCGCACCGGTTCGACGGCAATATCACGGCCGACACGGCGCGGGAGTTCGGTGCCGCGCTCTCGGTCCGCGGCGCGCACGGTGTCTCCACGCGCGGGGTGACGATCGGAGCGGAGTGGACGATGGACGCCGCGCTGGGGACGTTCGATTATGCCCGCACCAGCCTCACGACACGGCTGACCGCCCCGTTGCCGGGGAAGCTGCTCGGTGCCCTCGAAGTCGCGGGAGGGATGACGGGCGGCGACGCACCGCTGCAGGGCCACTGGTTCCTCGGCGGCCCGGCGACCCTGCGCGGCTACGGCGGCGGCGTCGCGAGTGGGCCCGATTTCTGGCGCGCCCGCATGGAGGTCGCCAACTCGGCCCCCGGAGCGCGGATCGCCGTGTTCAGCGATGCCGGATGGGCGGGAGAAGCAAGGGCGTTGTCAGTCGGGCGCCCGCTGTATTCCGTGGGCGTGGGAGCGTCTTTCCTGGATGGCATCCTGCGCGTCGATCTCGCCCGGGGCCTCGCGGCACCGCAGGGATGGCGGGTGGACTTGTATGTGGATGGGATACTGTGAGCAAAGCGCTATCAGCTATCGCCTATCGGCAATCAGCCAGGCGCATAGCTGATAGCTGATAGCTGATAGCTGATAGCTGATGGCGCCTGTAGTTTCGTGCAGTGCCCGACCCATTCCCCGACATCGATCCAGCCGATCTCGCCTCCGTCCCTCTCGAACGGTCGGAGACGATTCCTTCGGCGTGGTATACCGATCCCGCGTTTCACGAGCTGGACCGCCAGGCGGTGTTCGCCCGGACGTGGCAGCACGTCGGCGATCTGGGCCGGCTCGCGCGGCCCGGGGATGTCGTCGTCACCGACGTCGCCGGAGAGCCGGTGATCGTGGTGCGCGACAAGGTGGGAGAGCTGCATGCGTTCTTCAACGTCTGCCGCCACCGCGGCGGACCGCTGGCGCTGAAGGACGAGAATTGCGACATGCTGATCTGCAAGTATCACGGCTGGACCTACCGGCTCGACGGCATGCTGCGCGGGGTGCCGCACTTCAACCGGGTGGAGCTGTTCGACAAGGAAGACTACGGACTCACGCGACTGCCGCTCGTCGTATGGGAAGGGCTGGCGTTCGTGCACCTGGGGCCCTCGCCCCTGCCGATCGAGACGGTGTTCGCAGGGATCCGCGAGCGTGTGGCGCCGACGGTGTTGGGGTCGCTGCGCTTCGCACGCCAGGTCGATTATGAGGTGGCGTGCAATTGGAAGGTGTACGTGGACAATTTCCTGGAGGGCTATCACGTCCCGTACGTCCATCCCGACTTGCATAACCTCTACGACTATCAGAATTACATCACCGATGTGCACGCGTATTACAGCGTGCAGGTGGGGCCGCTTACCGATGCGCGCAACGTGTACACGGCGGGTGGTGGGGAGGGCCTCTACTACTTCGTCTTTCCCAACCTGATGCTCAACGTCGTGCCGGGCCGGTTGCAGCTGAATGTCGTGGAGCCCAGGGGGCCGGACCGCTGCCGGGTGCTGTTCCGGTACTACTACGACGATCTCGAGGGTCCGTTCGCGCGCGAGCGCATCGAGTCCGACGTCACCTTTTCCGACCAGGTGCAGCAGGAGGACGCCGAGATCTGCGAGCGCGTGCAGCGCGGGTTGTCGAGCCGCGCCTATGATCGCGGCCGCTTTTCGGTGCGCTTCGAAGAGGGCGTCTACCACTTCCAACAACTCCTCAAGCAGGCGTATCGCGCATGGCTGACGGCCCCCAGGGCGTAACCGAGCTGAAGCGGCAGCTCACCCTGCTCGACGCGACGATGATCAACGTGGGCACGATCATCGCCTCGGCGATCTTCATCGTGCCGGCCGAGATCGCCATGCGGCTCGAGGCCACTTCTCTCACGGTGCTCGTTTGGGTGGTGGGCGGGATCGTTTCGCTCGTCGGCGCGCTGTCGATCGCCGAGCTGGCCGCGGCGATGCCCGCGGCCGGCGGGGCCTATGTGTACCTGCGCGAGGCGTACAGTCCGGTGTGGGGATGGCTGTACGGGTGGGCGAACGGGATCGTCATCAACCCCGCGTCGATCGCCGCGATCGCGGTGGGATTCGCGGGATACGTGGGGCATTTCGCCGTGCTCTCGAACGGCGGCGTCAAGCTGGTCGCGATCGCCTCGATCATCGCCTTGACCTGGCTCAACGTGCTCGGGGTGAAAGCCGGCGCGACCACCCAAAACGTGCTGACGCTGATCAAGATCGCGACCGTGCTCGGGATCATCCTCATCGGATTCATCCTGCCTGGGGGATCGAGCGCCAATTTCCAGCCCGTCTGGCCGGGGACCGGCAGCCACCTGGGTGCGTTCGGGCTGGCGATGGTCGCGGTGCTGTGGGCCTACGACGGGTGGATCGAGTCGACGTACGTGGGCAGTGAGGTCATCCGGCCCGAGCGGAACGTGCCGCGCGCAATCATCTATTCGGCCCTGATCTGCATGACGCTGTATGTACTGGTGACCGTGTCCTTCACCTACGTCCTGGGGCCCCACAAGGTCGCCGCCTCGCAGCTCGTGGCGAGTGATGCGGTGGCCGTCACGCTCGGGGCGACCGGCGCCGCGCTCGTCGCCGCCGCCATTCTCGTGTCGACGCTCGGCGCCAACAACGGCATCGTGCTGACGGCGGCTCGCGTTCCCTACGCCATGGCGCGCGACCGGCTGCTGTTTTCGTCCATCGGCAAAGTGCACCCGCGCTGGCTCACGCCGGCCAACTCGCTCTTCGTTCAGGCGGTGATCTCGATTGCCCTGACGATCACGGGGCAGTACAACTGGCTCTACACCTACGTGGTGTTCTCGGAGTTCGTTTTCTACGCCCTGATGTGCGGGGCGCTGATCCGGCTGCGGCAGCGCCGCCCCGACCTGCCGCGGCCATACCGGGCGTGGGGCTATCCCGTCACGCCGATTCTGTTCATCGGCTTCTCGCTCTGGTTGGTGGCCAACACCATCATTCAGGATCCGATCGATTCGGCCGTAGCGGCGGGGCTGATACTGGTGGGGCTGCCGGTGTACTGGTACTTCAAGAGTCGGCTGTTGGCTACTGGCTATTAGCTGATGATCGAGCAACAGCCAATAGCCAATAGCCAATAGCCAATAGCCAAGAGCGCCTTAGCCGGCGATCAACCCGTCAATCGAGAACGCACCGCCGCCCGTCACCAGCAGCGCCGCAGTAATCGCCAGCACGAGCAGGTGATACTCGAAGCCTTCCTGGCCGGCTTGCGCCTGCCCGGTCCAGTTCATGAAGAACCCGACGCGCTTGTGCACCTTGAAGATCGCGCCGACCATGACGGCTGCGATCAGCACGGCGATGACACGCGTTCCCAAGCCTGCCACCAGCAAGAGCGGTCCCACGAACTCCGTCATCAACACCGTAAAGGCCACCGGCGCGGGGAGCCCGGCCTGGGTGGTGAAGTACCGCATTGTCCCGGTGTAGCCGTATCCGCCGAACCAGCCGAGCACCTTCTGGGCGCCGTGCGGGAAGATCACGAGCGCCAGGACGAGGCGCAGCACGAGGCTCGCCCAATCGGCATGGGTGTGCAGCAGAGTTGTCAGCATGGAAATCTCCGTTCCAAATATTTACAGGTCATTAATTGACTAATCAACTAATTACCACACTTAACGCCGCACTGCTCAGCCGGGTTCCTCCTGCAGCTGGCCGAGCAGGGCGGTGAGCCGGTCCTGGTCGGCGGGAGAGAGACCGCGCACCGCGGCACGGTCAAACGCGTCCACTGGATCGTCGAGCCGCTCCAGCAGCCGCTCGCCGGCCGGCGTGATGCGGCACCAGACCTGGCGGCGGTCTTCCGCCGAGCGAACGCGGCGCACCAGCCCTTTCTGCTCGAGCCGGTCGATGAGACGCGTGATGCCGGGCGTCTGTTCGATCATCCGCTGCGCGATCGTCAGGGTGCAGAGCCCTTCCGGCCGGGCGCCCCGCAGGATGCGCAGCACGTTGAACTGCTGCAGCGTGATGTCGTGCGGCGCGAACAGGGCTTCTCCGCGGCGCCGCAGGCGGTCGGCGCTTTGCAGAATCGCGATCAGGACGGCCTTGTGCCGTGGGGGCCTGGTGGGCGACATGGCCGTATGATAACCAGTCAATAGTTGATATGTCAAGTAATCCCGTGAGCCATTGCCATTAGCTATTGGCTAATAGCCAAGAGCCAATGGCCAATAGCGCTTTATCGTCTTAAGAGACTGGCAATCTCCGGCGGCACATTCGGCCCAAACACGTCGCGGCCCGGCACCGTGAGGACGCGCGGATCGGGCCCGCGATACCCCGGATCTCCCGGACGGCCATCGCGGCCATCGGCGCCGTCGGCCCCCTTGGCCCCCGCCTGGCAGGCTTTGCCGTTGCTGTCGTGCCCGGCTGCTCCGCCGGCGCCACCGGCTCCACCCTTGCCGCCCTGGCCACCCAGGCCGCCGTCGCCGGCCGGGCTGCGCGGCTGCACGACGCCTGCTAGGAACGGCTCTTCCGAGGCCGCGATGATCGTGACGCTGCCACCGCGGCCGCCGTTCCCGCCCGTCCCGCCCGTGCCACCGGCACCGCCCGGCCCGCCCGCGCCTCCGGGGCAGCCTGCAGTTCCGGCGGCTCCGGCGGATCCGTTTCTGCCTTTCACTCCACGCCCGCCGTTGCCGCCCTTGCTCGCAATCGTCAGCCAGAATGCCGGCTGAATCGCAGTGGCGTCGGCGATGACGTAAAAGGGTGGTGCATTGGCGACCTCGACCCCGGCGATCAGCAGCCGGTTGTAGAACGGCGAGCGGCCGATGGCGAGCCGCACCGTCACCGGCGGGCCGTCGCTGCCGCCATCTCCCGCACCGCCGTCTTCACCCGAAAAGACATAATCGTGGCGCACACACTCGTAGCTCGGCGGTATGCTGGCGGAGCCCGTGATCGAGGGATTGGCGTGCAGGGCGGCGTGCAGCCGGAATCCGGTGCGCACGGAAAGGACGGGATCGCGATCGGCCGACCAGCCGCCGGCGTAGGGGGTGGCCTCGTCGCTCGTGAGGTCGAGGAAGACGACGTGCAGCCGCGGCGGGTGCTTCTTGTCGTAGCGCGTCTCGAACGGCAGCCGCGACCCGTCGTCCAGGACCGCTGTGTACTGCACTGCGAACCCCTGCCCGGGGCAGGCGTGCGACGGCGTCGTAAGCTCGATCGAGCGGATATGGCTCACGAGGCCGGGATCGGGAACGAAGTCCGCCGGGGGCCCGTGCGAGCACGCGGCGGCGAGGATCACCGAGATCACGGCGAGGCGGCGCATAGGGTCTCTGGGTGATGGACGGTATAACATAAGGGCTGTCATGGCTTCGGCCTACCGGCTAAATTCGTCCCGCTGGCATCGTGGTGGCTGTAGCTCAATTGGTTAGAGCGCCGGACTGTGGCTCCGGAGGTTGCGGGTTCAATCCCCGTCAGCCACCCTCCGTAGTGATTGCAGCACCTCCTCCCTCACGGAACTCGTCCCGGCCGCCGTCGGTTCAGTCGTCGTTACGATGACCGCTCACCACCACCACGGCTCGGCGCCCCGTCCTGGGGACCCGCACGCTCCTCATCACGCTGCGGCGGCGCCCGACGCGCACGCCGGCCATTCGGCGGCGATGTTCCGCGATCGCTTCGCGCTCTCGTTGCTGTTGACGCTGCCGACGCTCGTCTGGGGCCACATGCTCCCCGCCGCGCTCGGGTACGCGGCCCTGGCGTTTCCCGGTTCGCGCTGGATTGCGCCGCTCTGTGGGACGGCGGTGTTCTGCTATGGTGGGTTGCCGTTCCTGCGTGGCGCGGTCCAGGAAATCCGCGACCGCCTGCCCGGGATGATGACCCTCATCGCCCTCGCCATCTCCGTCGCCTTCCTCTTCAGTGTCGCGGTCACCGTGGGCTTCTCCGGGATGCCGCTGTGGGAAGAGCTGGCCACGCTGGTCACGATCATGCTGCTCGGTCACTGGATCGAGATGCGCTCGATCTCACAGGCGAGTGGAGCGCTGCGGGAACTGGCCCGGCTGCTGCCGAACACGGCGGCCCGCGTGAGCGGGGACCAGATCCACGAAGTCCCGCTCGCCGAGCTGCGCCCCGCCGACCTGGTGCTGGTGCGGCCCGGGGCCCGCGTCCCGGCCGACGGCGCTGTACGTCGTGGCGCGAGCGCCGTCAATGAGTCGATGATTACGGGGGAATCGAGCCCGGTCACGAAGCGGGAGGGAGACGGCGTCATCGCGGGGACGGTGAACGGCTCCGGGGCGCTGTACGTCGAAGTCACCGGCACCGGAGAACACACGACGCTGGCGTCGATCATGCGCCTCGTCGAGCAGGCGCAATCCTCGCGCTCGAGAGCGCAGGCGCTCGCCGACCGCGCGGCCTTCCTCCTCACGCTGGTCGCGATCGGCGCAGGAGCCGCGACGTTCGTCACCTGGCTCATCGTTCGGCCCGGCGACCCCGCCTTCGCGATCGAGCGGCTGGTGACCGTTCTCGTGATCGCTTGCCCGCACGCCCTCGGTCTCGCCATTCCCCTCGTCATCGCCATCTCGACCACCCTCGGCGCCAGGAGCGGGTTGCTGGTCCGCGATCGTCGCGGGCTCGAAACGGCGCGGCTCGTCAGCACGGTCGTCTTCGACAAGACGGGGACGCTGACGATCGGCGACCAGCGCGTGGTCGACATCGCCACGACGGCTGGACTGACGGCGGAGCGTGCGGTGGCGCTGGCGGCCGCGATCGAGCGCGACTCCGAGCACCCCATCGCGCGTGCCGTCCTCGCCAGCGCCGTGGACCGGAAGGTGACCGTTCCCGCCGCCACACGGTTCGAGTATCTCCCCGGGAGCGGCGTTGCGGGCGATGTGGAGGGGCAACGGTTCGTCGTGGGCGGGCCCAATCTCCTGACCGAGCAGCAGGCAAACGCCGGTGCGGAGCTGGGTGATGTCGTCGACCGCGCCGTGCGCCAGGGGC
>DASTHG010000239.1:0-2546 GCA_035718325.1 Gemmatimonadales bacterium
GGCGGCAATGGAAGGCCCTGGGAGCAGGCATTGCGGCCTGTGGCGGCGCGACGCTCGTGGCGCTGCTGCCGCTCGGACCCTCCGGGATGGTCACCGCCCTCGAGAACTACGCGGCGCTCGCCACGCACAGCCAGAACTACCAGGGCGCCACCGTTGCCGCACTGCACATGCAGAAGCTGGGCAAGCTGGGCTATGCCCTCGGAGGCACACCGGCCTCGATCGCGCTGCTGCACCTCCTCGCCGTGGGCCTGGTCGTCGCGATCCTTGTTGCCCGCCCCAAGGAAGACGACTCGCCGCTCGAGGTGGGCAGCGTCCTGCTGCTCGCGGTGCTCATGACCCCGATCGCGTGGCTGCACACCTTCACGCTCGGCTACCTCGCCTGGGTCGCCGCCTTCGCGTACGTTCCGCCGGTCGGGGAAGGTGCCCGCAGGGCCTGGCGGCTGTGCCGCACTGCCGGTGCGATCTACGCGTCGACGGCACTGACGGCGCTGCACCTGCCGGACGCGCTCGGTTTCGTCACCTTCCACGACGACACGATCGGCGCCCTCGTGGCGCTGGCACTGCTCGCCTGGCTGCGGATCGCCCGCGCCCGAGCGGCCGCTCCACTGCAGGAGACGGTAGGAGACGCTAGGGGACGGTAGGAGACGGCAGGGGACGGTAGGGGACGGTAGGAGACGGCAGAAGAGCAGTTCTCACGTCACATTCCGCTCGGAGCTCGCAAACCGTATGATCGCCGTGCACCCCATCCTGGTCGCTGCCGCGCTTCTCCAGACACCGGCCGCGCCGGGCGCCCCGACCGCCAGACTCACCGCAACATCGACCCACCCGCTCGGCACGCTGCGCCAGCAGGCGGCGCTGCAGCAGCAGTGGCTGCGCTACCGGCTCGATTCGGTGCTGCCGCCGCTGATGCGCCAGTACGGCGTGCGCATGTGGATCATCCCGATGCGCGAGTACAACGAAGACCCGGTGTTCTCGTCGCTCGTGTCGGCGACGACGTTCTTCGCCCGGCGCCGTACCATCTACGTATTCACCGATCCCGGCGCGGGCAAACCGATCGAGCGGCTGGCGCTGGGCGGGACGTCCCAGGGCGGGTTGTATCAGGCGATGTTCGCGCAGGCGGCGATCGATCCCACGACGCGGCGCCGGCCCGAGCTCGTCGGCCAGGGACAATGGGACCTGCTGCGCCGCGTGGTGGAAGAGCGCGATCCCGAGACGATCGCGGTCGACATCTCGCACACCCATGCCTTTTCCGACGGCCTGTCGGTAGGCGAGTGGGAGGAGCTGCAGGCGGCGCTGCCCCCGCCCTACCTGGGGCGCGTGATGCGGGCCGAAGAGCTGCCGCTCGACTACCAGTCGATCCGTGCCCCCGCGATGCTGCCGGCGTATCGGCAGCTGATGCAGGTCGTTTGGGGGATCATCGACACCGCGTTCTCCAACGTCGTGATCACGCCGGGCAAGACGCGCACCGACGACGTGGAGTGGTGGATGCGGCAGCGGGTCAATGACCTCGGCTTCGGCACCTGGTTTCAGACCGACGTCGACGTGCAGCGCCGCGGCGTGGATCTGTCGGACTCCGCGAGCGTCGTGATTCAAAAGGGCGACGTGCTGCACTGCGACTTCGGGATTTCGGCGCTGGGCCTCAACACCGACACGCAGCACATGGGTTATGTCCTGCGTGACGGCGAGAAGGAAGTCCCAGCCGGACTGATCCGCGCACTCGCCAATTCCAACACCCTGCAAGACCTCCTGCTCGCGGAGATGAAGCCGGGGCGCAGCGGCAACGAGGTGCTGGCGGCCGCGCAGGCGACGATGAAGGCCCGCGGGATCAACGGCACCATCTACACGCACCCGATCGGCGACCGCGGCCACGGCGCGGGGCCCTTGATCGGCCTGTGGGACCACCAGGAAGGGGTCCCGGGCCGCGGCGAGGTGCAGCTGCACAAGAACACCTGGTTCGCGATCGAGCTGCAGGCCACGACGCCCGTCCCCGAGTGGCACGACCAGCCGGTGATTTCAGGGCAGGAAGAAGACGCGGAGCTCGGTGGGGATGGCATTATGCACTGGATCCTCAAGCGACAGACGGAATGGCATGTGGTGAGGTAGCGGGTGCGAGCCACCCAGGTAGACGCCAAGACGCCGAGCCGTTGAGGCAGACGCTTAGCCGCCGAGCCGCCGAGTGGACGCCCAGGAATCCAGGCGATAGGAATTTCCTGATCCCTAATCCCTCGACGGCCACTCAGCGGCTCGGCGGCTTGGCGTCTCCCTGAGCGTCTAAGCGGCGAAGGAAAAGCATGACCTCGACTTCTCTCGGCACAGGTGCCGTGCGCGATATCGAAACCCCCGCCCTGCTACTCGACCTCGACGTCGTCGAGCGCAACCTGGAGCGCATGGCCACCCGTGCGCGCCAGCTCGGCGTGCAGCTGCGGCCGCACGCCAAAACCCACAAGTGTCCCGAGCTGGGGCTGCGCCAGATCGCGCTCGGCGCGGTGGGGCTCACCGTCGCGACGCTCGCGGAAGCGGAGGCATTCGCCGACGCCGGCGTCCAG
>DASTHG010000240.1:0-2511 GCA_035718325.1 Gemmatimonadales bacterium
GGGAAACCATTCAAAGTTTCGACGATCGCCGAGGCGATCGCGGAGCGGCTATGACGGCCACCCTCACCCCAGCCCCCACTCCCAAGGACTTCGCCTCCGACCAGGAGGTGCGCTGGTGTCCAGGGTGCGGTGACTACGCCATCCTTAAGGCGGTTCAGAAGACGCTGGCCGATCTCGGCGTGCGCCGTGAGCAGACGGTGTTCATCTCGGGGATCGGTTGCTCCTCGCGTTTCCCCTATTACATGTCGACCTACGGGTTTCACACGATCCACGGGCGCGCGCCCGCGATCGCCACCGGGGCGAAGCTCGCCAATCCGGCGCTCGACGTGTGGTTGGTCACCGGGGACGGCGACGGGCTGTCGATCGGCGGCAACCACCTGCTGCACGTGCTGCGGCGCAACGTCGATCTCCAGATCCTGCTGTTCAACAACGAGATCTACGGCCTCACCAAGGGCCAGTATTCGCCCACGTCGCGGCCCGGCACCAAGTCGCCGTCGACGCCGGGTGGCTCGGTCGACAACCCCGTCTCCCCCTGCGCCTTCGCGCTCGGCGCCGGCGCGCGCTTCGTCGCCCGCGCGATCGACACGCAGCAACCGCGGCTCGTCGAAACCCTGAAACGCGCCCACGCGCATCGTGGGGCGTCGTTCATCGAGATCTTCCAGAACTGCGTCGTCTACAACGACGGGGTGTTCGACGACTTCATCGAGAAGTCGGTCGCCCCGGAGATGCAGGTCCAGGTGCAGCATGGGCAACCGCTGCGCTTCGGCGCCGGCAACCGCAAGGGACTGCGCCTCGTTCCGGGGAAGCTCGAGCTCGAGGTCGTGACGGTGGGCGAAAACGGCGTGGGCGAGAACGATCTCCTGGTCCACGACGAAACCAATCACGCGCTAGCGAGCCTGCTCGCGGGTTTGCGGCCGCCGCACTTCCCGATGGCGATCGGCGTGTTGTTCTGCAATCCGGCTCCCTCGTACAACGGACTCGTGGAGGAGCAGCTCACCGCAGCAGGGAAGGAGCGCGATCTGAACGCCTTGCTGAGACGCGGGAGGACGTGGACTGTAGAGGCGAGGTAATGACGGAGGCGTGAAACCCCTCCTCCGCCTCTGGTTCGGGCTCTCCGAACGAGTCGACCGGCGCACGTATTTCCTGACGGGCGCCGGTCTCATGTTTCTCAAGTACGTGGTCGACGCCAGCGTCGTGTTTTCGTACACCGGCCGGTGGTGGAAGCCGTTCGACTACGTCAGCCCGCTGTGGTCGGTGCGTACCGGAGCGCTCCAGGGTGTGCCGCCGGCGGTGATGCTCGGGCTCGCGCTGTGGACGCTGCCGTTCCTCTGGATCGGCGTCAGCATGTCGTTGCGGCGCCTGATCGATGCGGGTCGCTCCGGGTGGCTCGCCGTGCTGTTCTTCATCCCTTACCTGAAATTCGTGCTCATGGGCGCGCTGTGCGTGTTGCCGACAGTGCCCGCCGCGCAGTGGCGCGAGCGCGTCCCCGACGCGGTCGCGGCCGACCGGCGCCGTAGCGCTCTGCTGGGACTCGCCGCGGCGCTGGCGGTCACCATTCCGACGATCCTGCTCGGCGTCTACTTCAAGCGCAATTACTCCTTCGGTCTCTTCCTGGGCACCCCCTTCACGGCGGGGTGGGTCAGCGCGCAGGTGTACAACGCGAGCCACCCGCGGGGCAGCGGCGAGACGATTCGGCTGGCGCTGCTCGCGGTGCTGGTGGCTGGCATCCTGCTGCTCGCCTTCGCCGCCGAGGGGGCATTCTGTCTGTTGCTCGCCTTTCCGTTGGCGGCGCTCGTGGCGATCCCCGGGGCGCTCCTCGGTCGCGCGGTGGCGCTGCGCGGCCACGAAACAGCCGGCATGGCGGCGCTCTTGGCGCCGCTGCTCGTGTTGACCGAGCCGAGACTTCCGCCGCCGTCCTATGAGGTCGTCTCGACGGTCGACATCGCCGCTCCGCCCGATCGGGTGTGGCAGCGTGTCGTGAGTTTCCCCGAGATCCCGCCCCCCACCGAGTGGCTGTTCCGCATCGGCGTCGCGGCGCCCCAGCGCGCGCGTATCATCGGAACGGGCGTCGGCGCGACCCGTTACTGCGATTTCACGACCGGCAGTTTCGTCGAGCCGATCACGGTGTGGGACCCGGGGCACCGCCTCGCTTTCGATATCGTGCGCCAGGCTCCGCCGATGCACGAGTGGAGTCCGTACCGCGACGTGAATCCGCCGCACCTGGACGGGTACTTCCGCGCGACGCACGGTGAATTCGAGCTCACGGCGCTGCCGGGGGGACGGACGCGTCTCGTGGGACGCACACGCTACGAGGTGGAAATGGCTCCGCAGGGGTACTGGGCCGTGGCGGCGGGGCAGATCGTCTCGGCGATCCACCTCCGCGTGCTGCGTCACATTCAACGCATCGTCGAGACGGGCTCCTCCGCCAGGTAGACCATCGTCGCCCAGCAGGTCCTGCTGCCTTGCTTCTGAAGACGGACCCGTCCCTCGCCGGCGAGTTGCTCGATCAGC
>DASTHG010000241.1:0-4703 GCA_035718325.1 Gemmatimonadales bacterium
CGGTTCAGCTCGCTCTGCACGTCGATCTGGCCGCCGCTCTGTTTGACGATGCCGAAGACGGTCGAGAGCCCGAGACCGCTCCCTTCGCCCTGCGGTTTGGTCGTGAAGAACGGGTCGAAGATCAGCGGCAGCACTTTCGCGTCGATCCCCGTCCCATTGTCGGTGACGACCAGGTGCACGCGGCGCCCGGCGCCGTTGCCGCTCTCCGGGACGGCGCCGTCGATGAGCGCCGTGCGGATCCCCAGCGCTCCCCCGTTGGGCATCGCATCACGTGCGTTCAGGGCGAGGTTCATCACGACCTGCAGCATGTGGCCGGGATCGACGAGCACGTCGGGGGTCTTGGGGTCGAGCGCGAGCTTGAGCTCGATGTTTTCGGGCATCAGGCGCCGCAGCATGCCGCTCGCCTCGCCCAGCAGCAGGTTGAGGCTCACGGGGACGGGCTGCAGCATCTGACGCCGGCTGTAGGCAAGAATCTGCTGCGTCAGCTCGGCGGCGCGAAATACGGCTCGGCGGATCTGCGCCACATCCTCGCGCGAGGTGGGGGAGAGGCGCTGGTCCTGCAGCACCAGCTCGGTATAGCCGCTGATCGCCATCATCAAGTTGTTGAAGTCGTGCGCGATGCCGCCGGCGAGGCGCCCCAGCGCCTCCATTTTCTGGGCATGGAGCAGCTGCTCCTGGCTCTCGCGCAGCGCCTCTTCCATGGCGCGGCGCTCGGTGAGGTCGCGCAGGTTGAGGACGATGCCGCCCAGTGCCGCGTCAGCGAGCAGGTTCGTGGCGACGACCTCGAGGAAGCGCGGTGGGGCTCCGGGCGCGCCGCTGAGCTGCAGCTCCTGCACGCGCGGGCGGCCGGGCTCGCGCTGCGTCGCCTCGAGCAGCACCAGCATTGCCGGCCGGACCTCGGGCGGCAGCGCGGTCAGCACGGAGTCCCCCAACCCACCCGAGGGGACGCCGAGCACCCGGTCGACGTTGGGCGAAGCGTAGCTGATGGCACCGGTGGGTGACACGACGAGGATCGCGTCCTCACCGTTGAGGATCAGGGCGCGCCAGCGCGCTTCGCTGGCTGCCAGCGTGCGTCGCTCGGTGATCAGCGCCTGGGTCTGGGTGCGTTGCCGGGCAGCGCGACCCAGGAACAACCACACCAGCGCCATCGCGAATACCACCGAGACCAGCGAGGCGAGATTCGCCTGGTTGATCGCGTGCTTGCCGGCGGTGGCGTAGTAGCCGCGCGCCGACGCCAGCGAGATGCGAAGATCCTCGAACGCCTGGTCGACAGTGTCGGCGACCGCCAAGGCCTGAACCCGATGGGTGTCGATCAACGAGAACATCAGGTCGACGGCGGTGAGATAGCGGCTGACGTCGATCTCCACCTGTTGCAGGCGGGTCGGCGTCTGGCCGCCTGGGGTCGCTCCCCGCGCCGTGGGAGGAGGAGCGGTCTGCCCCGTCCATTGCCGCAGCTCAGTCAGGATGTTGCGCAGGTGCTCCTGGCTGACGGGGATGTCGTTCTTGTGCTCCGAGCTGATCACTCCCGTCCGGGCTTCCCACTCCCGCGCGTTCAGCAGGTTGACGTCACCCTCCAGCTCTGCGAGCCGCACCTGGATGCGCTGGTTGCGGGCGACGACGAGCTGGAGCGAGTAGATCAATGCGGCGGCGAGGAGGCCGATCAGCACGACGAACATGGTGCTGCGGAATGGGGCGCGCAGCACCGCTGGCGACCCCGACGCCGTGAGCGTCGCCGGAGTCCAGCGCCGGCTGCCGCGCTGGTCGCCGGGCAGGGGGGTGAGTCGACGTTCGGTCATGGGGGATCCTGCAGCAATGATCGCACCCCGCTCCCATCCCGTCCACGGCGGGCGGAAACGAGCATGTGGCGACCGTGCCGCACCTTGCTGGCGGAGCGGGTCGACGACATCCTACGTCGCGTGACTTCCCGTCGTGAATTCCTGGCCGGCGCCGCAACCAGTGTGTGGGCGACCCGCTTCCCGCGAGCGATGGTGCGGGCGGTGCCCGACGAGCTCGCGCTCGCCAACGATCTCCTCTCGGCGTCCTGGTCGGTGAGTGACGGACGTCTCATCGCGCTGCGCCTCAGCGACCGCGCCAGCGGTGCCACGCTCGCGCTGCCGCCCGACGTGTTCTCGCTGTTGCTGCGCGATGGTACGGTCGTGAGCTCCAGCGCGCTGCGCGTACGGTCCGCCCCGCGCATCGAGACGCTCACCGCCGAGCCGCGCGCCGCGCGCCTGTCCCAGCGCGTCGCCGGGAAGCAAGTCGTTGTGGAGTTGGAGGATACAGATAATCGCTTTGGCGCGACGTGGCGTGCGGTGCTGCGTGACGGCTCGCGGTACCTGCGCCAGGAAGTCGAGCTCGCCAGCATCGGCACGCCGCTCGCGATCGAGGAGATTCACCTGCTCGATCTCGATCTCGCCGACGCCGCCGTCGTTGGGTCGGTTCGCGGCTCACCCGTCGCCGGCCGCGGCTGGTTTGCGGGATTCGAGCATCCGCTCGCCCAGTCGCGCGTCGCCGGGTCCCGCGCGCGCGCCTGGCTCGACCGCGAGCTGCCGCTCAGGCCCGGGGCTCCGCTCGTCTGCTCGATGGTGATCGGGGCGAGCGGGCCGGCACGGGTGCGGCGTGTGTTCCTCGAGTATCTGGAACGCGAGCGCGCGCATCCGTACCGTCCATTCCTGCACTACAACTCCTGGTACGACCTGGGCTATTTCTCGAAGTTCGACGAGCCCGGGGCGCTCGACGTGATCCGCGCGTTCGGCACCGAGCTGCACGAACGCCGCGGCGTCACGCTCGATTCCTTCCTGTTCGACGACGGCTGGGACGATCCGGCGACGCTATGGCACTTCCACGCGGGGTTCCCGCGCGGCTTCACGGCCGTGCGGGACGCGGCGGCGCGCTACGGCGCCGCCCCCGGCATCTGGATGTCGCCGTGGGGCGGCTACGGCAAGCCGAAGGAAGACCGCCTCGCCTTCGGGCGCGCGCAGGGGTTCGAGACGAACGAGGGCGGGTTCGCGTTGAGTGGGCCGAAGTACTACGCCCGCTTTCGCGAGACCTGCCTTTCGATGATCCGGGACTACGGCGTGAACCAGTTCAAGTTCGATGGAACGGGGAACGTCGCCCACGCGATCCCGGGGAGCGCGTTCGATTCGGACTTCGACGCGATGATCGCGCTGATCGGCGACCTGCGTGTGGCGCGGCCCGATCTGTACATCAACCTCACGACCGGGACCTATCCCTCACCGTTCTTCCTGCGCTACGCCGACTCGATCTGGCGCGGCGGCGAGGATCACGACTTCGCGGGCGTCGGTTCCGACCGACAACAGTGGATCACCTATCGCGACGCCGATACGTACCGCGGCATCGTCCGCCAGGGCCCGCTCTTCCCGCTCAATTCGCTGATGCTGCACGGCCTCGTTTACGCGCGGCACGCCAACCGCCTCATGACCGACCCCGGCGGCGATTTTGCGTCGGAGATCCACGCCTACTTCGGAACGGGAACCCAGCTGCAGGAGATGTACGTGACGCCGTCGCTCCTGACGGCGCGCGACTGGGACACGCTGGCGGAGACGGCGCGTTGGGCCAGACAACGTGCGACGACGCTCGTCGATACGCACTGGGTGGGCGGCGATCCCGCTGCGCTCGAGGTGTACGGCCACGCGGCATGGGGGGGCGGACGCGGCGTCCTCGTGCTGCGCAACCCCAGGGACGCGCCGCAGACGATCGCCCTCGACGTGGGCGAGGCGCTGGAGCTCCCCGAGCGCGCCGCCGGGCCGTTCACGGCCCGCAGTCCGTGGGCGAGCGAGCGCCAACGCCCGCCGCTGCACCTCACCGAAGGGACGCCGCACGAGTTCGCACTGCGTCCCTTCGAGGTCCTGACGCTCGACGTGACGGCCTAGGGCTTGGCCCGCAGCACCCCGACCGCGCCCTTGGTCGCATCGGCGAAGGCATGCGTGACGAACGGGTAATCGCCCGGCTCCGCCAGACGCAGCTCGAAGATCGCGCCGCCCCCCACGGGCACATCCACCGTCTGCACCCCGCTGAGGGTCGCGGTGGGCGAGCCGTCGAGATAGGCGCGGTCGAAGATCGCTCCCACAACGTGGAACGCGGAGATACGATTGGGGCCCGCGTTCACCACATAGAGCCGGACCGGTTCTTCCGGCTTCACGTGCAGTGGCGCCGTGGCGTACTGCGCCGCGCGACCATTGAACGTCACATAGTCCGGGGCCAGGCCGAGTAGCTTCTGCCAGTCGAGCGCGCGGGCCGTGGAATCGGCTCCCGGGGCGCGCTGCGTATAGAACTCGCTCTGGACCAGTACGAACTCGCGCGCCGCAGAGCGCGCCTGGCGCGGGTCGACGATAATGGCGCCGTACATCCCGTTGGCGATGTGCATCGCGACCGGAGCGGTGCCGCAATGGTACAGGAACGCGCCCGGCACCCGCGCAACGAAGCGGTAGTGCAGTGAGTCGCCGGGAATGACGTTGACGTACACGCGGCTGGGGGCGATCTCCGCGGCATGAAAGTCCATGCTGTGCGGAATTGGCGCCCGATTGACGAGTGTGAAGTCGACGGTGTCCCCCTGCGTCACGCGGATGAACGGCCCCGGCACGCGTCCGTCGAAGGTCCAGGCATCATAGGTCACCCCGGGCGACACCATGATGCGGGCGTGCCGGATCTCGATGCGGACCCGGCGCAGCGTGGCAGTGGTG
>DASTHG010000242.1:0-2221 GCA_035718325.1 Gemmatimonadales bacterium
CTTCCGCCTCAAGAAGTTCTGGCGCACCAACCAGGATACCGCCATCAACCAGCGGCCCCTGGTCCACGTGGGGCAGAAGATCCGGGCCGGTCAGATCGTCGCCGACGGCGCCGGCACCGAGCACGGCGAGCTGGCGCTCGGCGCCAACGTGATTGTCGCGTTCATGCCGTGGTACGGGCACAATTTCGAAGATGCCATCGTGCTCTCCGAGCGCCTGGTGAAGGACGACGTGTACTCGTCGATCCACATCCAGGAGCTCGAGCTGCACGTGCGCGACACCAAGCGCGGCCGTGAAGAGATCACGCGCGAGATTCCGAACGTCGCTGAGGAGTCGCTCGTCGACCTCGACGAGCGCGGCATCGTGCGCATTGGCGCCCACGTGAAGGCGGGCGACATCCTCGTCGGCAAGATCACCCCCAAGGGGGAGACGGAGCTGTCGCCGGAAGAGAAGCTGCTCACGGCGATCTTCGGCGAGAAGGCGAAGGACGTGAAGGACTCTTCGCTCAAGGTGCCGCCGGGGATGGAAGGCGTGGTCATCGACGTGAAAATCTTCTCGCGCATCGAAGACCAGGTGGTGGAGAAGGACCGCGGCGAGCGGATCGGCGAAGTGCGCCGCCTCGAGGGCGAGGAAAAGGCCCGCATTTCCGAGGCGACATCCGCCGAGCTGCGCGACCTCCTGGCCAATCAGGAAGTGGGGCTGATGCTCAAGGCCGGGACGGTGGAGGAGTTCCTCCCCGCCGGCACGAAGCTCGCGCGCCCGCAGCTGCAGGAGATCGACTTTACCGAGGTGGACCTGAAGACGCTGCGCGTCGCCAATAAGCAGATCAACGAGCGGGTGCGCGGCGTGCTCGATGCCGCGTCGGGCGAGCGGGCCAAGATCGAGGAGAAGTCGGAGGATCAGATCGACAAGATCCTCCAGCCCGACGAGCTGCCGCCCGGCGTGATCCAGCTGGTCAAGGTCTACATCGCCGAGAAACGCAAGATCTCGGTGGGCGACAAGATGGCGGGCCGCCACGGCAACAAGGGCATCATCGCCCGCATCGTGCCCGAGGAGGACATGCCGTTCCTTCCTGACGGCTCGCCGGTCGACATTGTGTTGAATCCGCTCGGGGTGCCGTCCCGGATGAACGTGGGACAGATCCTCGAGACCCACCTCGGCTGGGCGGCCCGGATCCTCGGATTCGACGCCAAGACGCCCGTGTTCCAGGGCGCGGACGAGACGGAGATCGGCGTGCTGCAGCGGCTGTCCGGGCTCACGTGGGCGGCGCACGCGCTGCGGCTCGAGGTCCGCCCGCCGGTCATCGATTCCGACACGGTGCGCGATCTCGTCGCCGATCTGCGGCACCTGCCGCATTCGAACGGCGGCCGGCCGGATGTCTCGACGTCGGGCGTCGCGCTGCTGGGCTCGCGGGCGCTGTCGGCCACGACGCGCGACGTGCACCACAAGCTGGTCGATTTCCTGAAGTTCGCCGCAAAGGAGCTGGCGGAGCGTGAGCTGGGCCAGCGCCGCGCCGAGCGGGAGCAGCACGAGGCTCGGCTCGCCGCGGAGGACGTCGGGAAAAACGAGAAAGAGGCGCTGAAGAAGGCGCTCAAGGACATCGAGAAGCGGCTCGAGCACGACAAGCCCGCTGAAGTGCTCGCCGAGGCGGGGTGGCCGAAACTCGGCGCCATGCTGGGCCCCGCGTCCGAGGCGGATGTCGACGGCGCGGTGGATGAGATCCTGCGCGCTTCGGGGCTGTCGCCGACGGGAAAGGCCCGGCTGCGCGACGGTCGCTCGGGCGAGTTCTTCACGTCCGACGTCACGGTCGGCGCGATCTACATGATGAAGCTGTCGCACCTGGTGGACGACAAGATTCACGCCCGGTCCATCGGACCGTACTCGCTGGTGACGCAGCAGCCGCTCGCCGGGAAGGCGCAGTTCGGCGGCCAGCGGTTCGGAGAAATGGAAGTGTGGGCATTGGAGGCGTATGGGGCGGCGCACACGCTGCAGGAGATCCTGACGGTCAAGTCGGACGACGTGAACGGCCGCAGCCGCGTGTACGAAGCCATCGTCAAGGGGCAGAACCTGCCGAAACCCGGCATCCCCGAATCCTTCAACGTGCTGGTGAAGGAACTGCAGGCCCTCGGGTTGCGAGTGACCCTGGGCGTCACCGAAGACGTGGAAGAATAAGGGGAAAGGGAGCACACGAATGATCGACTTCCGGAGTGGTCGCGAGCCGAA
>DASTHG010000243.1:0-6710 GCA_035718325.1 Gemmatimonadales bacterium
ACGCCGTGGGAGTTGGTGCTCACATCGAGTCGCGAGACGAAGCTGGTGCTCGCGATTCTGGTGCTGTTCTCCGTCGTGTCCTGGTACCTGATCATTCTGAAATGGTGGTACTTCCGGCATGTGCGGCGCCAGGCCGACCGCTTCATGAAGGAAATCGACAAGGCGCCGCGGGTGGAAGAGGCGTATCACGCCGCGATGCGGCTGCCGTCCTCGCCGTACAACCGCCTGCTGCGCGAAGCGGTGCAGTTCTTTTCGCATCTGAAGCCGGGCGTGCTGCGCGAGCCCGCGGCCGCGCCGACCCATCCCACGTTGACGATGATGCAGCTCGAGGCGCTCCGCATGGTGCTCGCGAAGGAGATCGGGGCCGAGCGGGACGCCGCCGCGCGCTTCATCCCCTGGCTCGCAACGTTCGGCTCGGTGAGCCCGCTGCTGGGTTTGCTCGGCACGGTGTTGGGGGTCATGGATGCGTTCATCGGGATCGCCGTCGGCGGATCGGGCAACATCGGGGCCGTGGCACCGGGGGTCGCGGAAGCGCTGGTGACCACGGTCGCCGGCCTCGCCGTCGCAGTGCCGGCGGTCATGGCCTACAACCTGTACGTCAACCGGCTCGGTCTCTTCGCCGGTGAGCTCGAAGGCTTTGCCCAGGAGATCATCGGCACGCTGGCGCGGGAAGGAAGGCTCTAGATGGCGGGCCTCGTGGGGAGTGGCGGCGGGCTGCGCGGCCATGGCGAGCTGCCGCTCAACGCCGACATCAACGTCACCAGCCTGGTCGACGTGGCGTTCGTGCTGCTCATCATCTTCATGATCACGGCGCCGATCATGCAGGGCGGCGTCGACGTGCGTCTGCCGCGTGCCGAGGCGCGGCCGATCGAGCCGAAGTCGGGATTGGTGGTGACGGTGGATCGCACCGGCCAGATCTTTCTCGATCAGTCGGGTCTTTCGTACGAAGACTTCCGCGCCACTTTTCCGGCGTTTGTGCGCACCCGTCACCCCACCGGCGTATACCTGCGCGCCGATGGGCGCGTGGCGTACGCGACGGTGGTCCAGGTCCTCGCCGTGATTCGGGCCGCTGGGGTCAATGACGTCGGATTGGTGGCGGAGCCGGAGGTGAAGGGGCCGTGATCCGGGTGCCGCGCCAGGGCAACGTGCCGCTGGGGTTGATTGGCACGGTCGTCGTGCATGGCGTGGTCCTGGGTGTGTTTCTCGCCTCCGCGTCGGGGGCACGCTCGGCGCCCCCCGTCTACCGCGTCCAGCTGGTCGCGGCGCCCGAGGTGCAGCCCGACGCCCGGCCTGCGCCGCAAGCGGTGCAGCGGGAGGCGGAGCAGCCGGAGCCGCCGGCGCCGACTCCCAAGCCACCACCCAAGAACACCGCGGCCCAAGCCGCGCCGCCGCCGACCGCCGACAGCAAGAAGCGCGAGGCCGCCCCGCGCACGACGCCCAAGGCGAAGCCGCTCCCCGGCGAGCGGCCCAGCACCGGGTCCGACCCCGCCACGGTGAGCACCGAAGGGATCGAGTTTCCTTTCCCGGAGTATCTGCAGAACATCGTGTCCCAGGTGCTGCAACGGTGGCAGCGCCCGCTCGAATCCTCACCGCTCGAGGCCGAAGTGTCGTTCATGGTGCACCGCGACGGTTCCGTCACCGATCTCCAGTTCGTACGCCGCTCCGGCGACTTCGCGTTCGATCTCGAGGCGCAGGGAGCGATCGAGGAAGCGGGGCGAATCAAGGCATTCGGGACGCTGCCCGACGGCTGGGTGGCGGACGTCCTGTTTGTGCGATTCTACTTCTCCGGAAAGCGGCAGTGAGTCCCTACCGGCTGCTCGTCATGGCAATCGCCCTCGTGGCCACTGCGCAGCCTGAGCGCCTGTCCGCCCAGGACACGACGGCGATCGATCGCGGTGTGCGTATCGGCATCGTGTACCGTCCGGGCGTGCGTCCGGGCATCGTGGTACTGCCCGGGCACCAGGCCGGGCTCGATTCGGTGCGCGCCATCGTGGCGCGCGACCTCGATTACAGCGACCGCTTCGAAGTGATCACGTTGCCGGGGGAGGATTCGGCTCGCGGCACCGCTGCTGCGGCGCGCCCCGATCCGGCGCGGCCCGGGACACGCCCCCGTCCCGTCGCGCCCGCCGCCCTCAATTATCCTTTATATCGGGCGCTCGGGGCTGATTTCGCGATCGACGTGCGGGCAGTGGCGGACACGACGATCGTCGTCGTGCACGACGTGACGGCCGGCGCCGTGCGACGCACGGTGCAGGGGATCCTCCCGGCGCTGGGACTGCCCGGCTTCCGCCTCGCGGTACACCGGCTCGCCGATCAGATCCTGCAGGCGACGGTCGGGGCGCCGGGGTTCGCCGCGACCCGCATCTTGTTCGTGCGCGACGGCAAGGTGTACCGCATCGACCAGGACGGGGCCGACGTTGCGCTCGCCTCCTCCGGCGAGCACCAGGCGATGTCGCCGACGTGGTCGCGCGACGGCCGCCGCTTCGCGTATATGGAGTTCGCCGACGGGCGCGGCCAGCTGTTCGTGCAGGACGTGGCCACCAACCGGCGGGTGAGCGTGACGACGACGGGGAAGTCGCTGGACTTTACCCCGGCGTTTTCGCCTGACGGCAAGACCCTCGCGTTCAGCCGAGCGACCGAAGAAGGCACCGATGTCTACACGATCAACGTGCACGACAACTGCTGCCTGCAGCGCTTGACCCGCGGTGGCTTTTCGGACAACTTGTCTCCGACCTATAGTCCGGACGGGCAGCGGATCGCTTTCGTCTCGACACGCCCGGGGTTGCCGCAGATCTATGTGATGGCGGCCGACGGCACCGACCAGCAGTTGTTCGCCCCTTTCGATTACGGGGTCAGCGGGTCGTCGAATGCTCCGGAATGGTCCCCCGACGGCCAGTCGGTGGCATTTCACCGCGACGTCGGCGGCACGTTGCAGGTCTTCGTGCTCGACGTGCGGACCCGCACCGTGCGACAGCTTACGTCGCTGGGCCGGAATGAGGACCCTACCTGGGCGCCGGACGGGCGGCATCTGGCGTTCGTCTCGGACCGCAGTGGCTACCGGCAGTTGTGGGTGATTGACCTGGAAACGGGAAGGATTCGGCCCCTTTTGCAGCAGAGCGGGGCACGACTGCCGGCGTGGTCTCCGCGCATACCGGAGGCCGGTACAACGAACCCCTGAACAGGGAGAACCGGACACAATGACACGCGTCCATTCGCTGGTCCTGATGGGCTTCGGCGTGGCGCTGCTGGTGGCGTGCGGGAAGAATCCGCAGCCGGCCGCGACCCCCGCACCGGCGCCCAACGCCGATTCGATTGCCGCGGCCGAGCGTGCGCGCGCCGACTCGGCGGCCGCCGATTCGGCCCGGCGGGCGCAAGAAGAAGCGGAACGCATCGCCCGGCAGCGGGCTGCGGACTCCGCAGCTGCGGCAGCCGGTGCGGTCACCGAAGTGCGCAACATGCTCGCCGCGATGATTCATTTCGATTACGATAAGGCCGCACTGCGCTCCGACGATCAGTCGGCGCTCGACCAGAAGGTGTCGATCCTGAACGCCAACGCCGCCGTGCGTATCCGCATCTCGGGACATTGCGACGAGCGTGGGTCCGATGAGTACAACCTGGCGCTGGGCAACCGGCGTGCCACCGCTGCCAAGCAGTATCTCGTGAGCCACGGCATCGCCGCGGATCGCATCGAGACGGTGTCGTATGGCGAAGAGCGGCCCATCGCGACCGGCCACGACGAGGACTCGTGGGCGCAGAACCGCCGCGATGAGTTCGAGATCCTGAGCGGCGGAGACAACCTCAAGAAGCCGTAACGGTGTCACGTCTTCGCTGCACGCTGATCCTCGGCCTGGGGCTCTGCTCCGGATGCGCTCTGCGGGGCGACGTCCGGAAAGTCGAGCTCCAGGTCGAGGCCTTGCGCGCCGAGATGACCCGGTCCGACAGCGCGCGGCGGGTCGAGCGGGATTCGCTGGCGCGCGTGCTCGTCGCCGTGCAGGCAACAATCTCGGCGGAGCAGAACGCGCTGGTGCAGATTCGCGGCGACATCCGCAGCGATCTGCAAGCCGTGCAACAGCAGCTGATGGCGTTGCAGGAATTGACGGGGCAGAGCCAACAGCGCCTGTCGGAGCTCCGCAGTCGCTTGTCCAATCCGACGCCAGCACCGGCACCGCCGCCACCCGCCGACACGACGACCGGAGGTGGAGGCTCCACCCCCGCCACGTCCCCGGCGACGCCCAGCGGGGGCACCGCCAGTCCCGGTCCCGATCAGATGTATGACCTGACGATGCAGCAGTACCGTCGTGGCAGCTTTACGACTGCCCGGCTCGGTTTCCGTGAGTTCCTGCGCCTGTATCCCAACGACGAACGGGCCTCCGACGCGTTGTACTTCGTGGGCGAGTCGTTCGCGCCGGAGAATCCCGACTCCGCCTCCGCGGTGTACCAGGATGTCGTGAAGCGCTTCCCCAATTCACCGCGGGCTCCATCGGCACTCTACAAGCTGGGGCTGCTCGCCCAGCAGCGGGGAGACAAGGCCGGCGCGCGCACCTTCTTCGCGCGCGTCCTCGCCGGCTATCCCCGTTCCGACGAGGCCAATCTCGCCCGCGACCGGCTGCAAGCTCTGGGGCGCTAGCCCCACCCGCCGTGGCTGACGTCTCGAACCGCGGCGAGATGCCGTTCCTCGATCACCTCGAGGAGCTGCGGTGGCGTTTGCTGAAGAGCCTCGTGGCGATCCTCGTGGGCACGATCGTCGGCTGGGTCATCGTGCAGCGCATCGACATCATCGGTCTCCTGACGCAGCCGATCGCGGCGCACCTTTCCGGCGGGCGGCTCAACTACACGAGCCCGACCGACCCCTTCTTCATCACGCTCAAGTTCGCGTTCATCGTCGGAGTGGTGCTGTCGTCTCCGGTGCTGGTGTACCAGCTGTGGGCGTTCCTCGCTCCGGCACTGTACGAGCGCGAGCGGCGGCTCGTCGTGCCGGCACTCGTCGTCGGCATGCTGCTGTTTCTTGCGGGGGCCGCGGTGGGGTATTTCCTCGCGCTGCCCCATGCGCTGTCGTTTCTCCTCGGGTTCCAGAATCAGGCGCTGCAGCCGATCATCACGGCCGACCGCTATTTCGCGTTCGCGGCACAGGTCATCGTCGCGATGGGGGCCGTGACCGAGCTGCCGCTCGTCATCATCATCTTGACGGCGCTGGGACTGGTGACGCCGGCCGGGCTGCGCCGGAACCGCCGCTTTGCGCTGCTCGGCGCGGGGATCCTGGCGGCCTTCCTCGCGCCCCCCGACGCGTTGTCGATGGTGATCGGGGTCGCCGTGTTGTTGCTGTTCTACGAGGTCGGCATCCTGTGTGCCATGGTCGTGACCCGACGCCGCACTGCCGCAGCGGCACGCGGCGGCGCCGCGGTCGCCGTCGCGTTGCTCTGCTGGGCTGGTCTGCCGCGCACCGCGGCGGCGCAACGCCCCATCTCGCCGCCGCCCCGTCCGCGGGGGCTGCCGGTCCAGCCCGGGGACACGACGCGCCGCGCCGATTCCGTCTCCGGTCACCTGATCGACACCGCGACGGCGCGCAAACTGGGACTCCCCACCGGACCCACGCGGTCGTTCCCGTCACCCGACGGCGTGCTCGATACGTTGTTGAAGCTCAAGACGTACCGGGTGACGCAGTACCTCGCCGACACGCTGCGCCTCCTCGGAGACAGCGGCACGATCATTCTGACGGGGGAAACGCTGCTCGACCGGGAAGGCACGAAGCTCGAAGCCGACACCGTGCACTATCGCCAGTCGAGCTGCCGCCTCGACGCGGCCGGCAACCCACGGCTGTTCGACCAGGGATCCCAGTCGAGCGCTCCGACGGTCGTCGTCGGGGAAGGGATGCGCTATGACACCTGTCTGAAGCGCGGCACGGTGCTGCAAGGGCTCACGACCTTCCAGCAGGGCGGCGCCAACTGGTTCATGCGCGCCAACATCGCCCTCGATTCGGGCTCGACCCGGTTGTACGGTGCGCGCAGCAACATCACCTCCGATGAGCGCCCCGTGCCGGGATATCACTTCGCCGCCGGGGAGATGAAGTGGCTCAATAGGAATGTGATGATCGCGCGCCCCACCGTCCTCTACGTGCGCGATGTCCCGATCATGTGGCTGCCGTTCATTTTCAACGACATCCGCCCGGGGCGGCACAGCGGCATGCTGGTGCCGCGTTTCGGCCTCAACGATCTCGTGCGCCCGACGCGCACCTACCAGCGCCACGTGACGAACATCGGCTATTACATCGTGCTGAATGATTATGTCGACGTGCTCGCGTCGGCTGACTGGTATTCGGGGAGGAGCTTAGGGATCAACAGCCAGCTGCACTACAAGTGGCTCGACCGCTTCGTGGACGGACGGTTTGCCTTCTCGCGTTTGAGCCAGCTCGACGCCGCCGCGCACTCCGACCAGATCACGTGGTACCACAATCAGAGCTTCTCGAGCCGTACCCACTTCTCGGCCAGCGTGAACTACGCGACGAGCGCCAGCGTGGTCCAGCGTAACACCGTGGATCCGTTTCTGACCATCGCGCAGCTCAGCTCCAGCGTGAACTTCGACAAACGGTTCGATTGGGGGGCGTTCAATCTCGGCGGCAGCATGACGCAGAACCTGTCGACCAACCTGACCCAGCAGAATCTGCCGCGGGTCTCGATCACCCCGGCGCCGATCGACCTGGCGTCGTGGATCAC
>DASTHG010000244.1:0-3825 GCA_035718325.1 Gemmatimonadales bacterium
CCATCGACGATTTCCTTCGCATCGAGCCGCCGTGCCACCTCATCCCAGTCGATAGAGGCGCCACTCGCCCACACGAGCGCCGTGTCGAGCAGCCGCACCAGGAAAAACGCGAGATCGGGGATGAGCAGCGCGTGCGCCGTCGCGGTCCACAATAGCTCAGTGGCCGACGGGACACGGAACGTCACGCCGCTCCGCATCACGACGGCGCCGTTGTCGAAGTGCCGTAGCCACGACGCAGCGGGATCGATGCCGCGGGCGTGCGTCGTGTGGATCTCGACGCCGACACGCCGGTCGTTCATCAGCGCCGGCAGATGATGGTGCTCGGGACGAGGCGGCTTCGTGAAATTGGTGCGCTCGTATCCCTGGCGCCGGAGCTCGTGCCACAGATCCCAGGCGCGCCGTTGAGGGACGAGCACGTCCACGTCGCTGGTGCGGCGCGCGTCGGCCAACGGATACCGATCGGCCACCAATCGCCGCGCCGTGCCTTTCATGAAGACGCCGGGAATGCCCAGGCGATCGAGCGTGCGCGCCACCGCGTCGGCTTCGGCGTCGACCAGGAGATTCCTGGCAGCGGCGTCGCGACCCTCGTCACTCAACCACGCCGCGAAGTCGGCGTCGAGTGCCGCGAAGACGTCGAGTTGGCGCAACCGGCGGTAGGTCCAGAGCGCGCACCCTTCGAACTCCACCAGACGACGCAGGGTTCGCAAATCGGCGCGCAACCATGCGTCCTTGAGCGGGACCGGTGACGGCGCCCCCCCCAAGCGGAGGGTCTCGAGCAGCAGGTCAGCCGAGTTCACTGCGGGACGGCCGCGGCAGACAGGTCCGGGAAGCGGGCGATGACGACGTGACTCGCGGCATGCTCGGGATGCGCCTCGAGGTACGGCGCGCCGGCGCGTACCAGCCAGGCGTGAGCCGCGATGTGGCCCTGCTGCGGTTGACTGCTGCGGTCGACGCCGATGTACAGCTCGACCGGATGGCCGGCCCGACGCAGCAGGTGGTACAATACCGCCGAGCGCTTGAGACAGGTGCGGTGCCAGGGGCCGGGAAGATTGCGTAACAGGCGGTCGACCCAGCGGGCCAGGGCTGAATCGTCGAGCGCGGGATCGGGCACCGGCGGTGCGCGGCCCGCGAGCCAGGTCGCGAGTCGGGCGAACGACATGATGTGCACCAGGGGCGGGACCAGCAGAACCAGCGCCGCAGCTCGCAACCGCCACGCCAGGGGAAGACCAGCCGTCACCGCGTTCCTTCTTCGATGAGCAGCTCGGCGGTACGGCAGGTGTCCAGGAACTGGAGCACGCTGGCCTCCGCCTGCTCCGGCGTGACTTCATAGCGCTCGAGCAGCACCTCGACGAGCTCGGGAATGGTGCGTGGGGTCTCGAGGGCCTGCAACAGGGCGAGACCGCTCTCGCTGACGGAGAAGTAGCGCCGCGTGCCGAGGTGCAGCACGACGCCATCCCCTTCGACGTCGGCCAGGCGAAGATCCGGATGCCGCTTGTAGCGGTCTGTCATGTGACGAGCTCGGTCAATCGGTTCGGACGGGCGAACAGGTCGCGTCCCAGGGTCACGCGGTAGCAACGCGCCTGTACGGTCAGCCGCGTCAGTGCGTTCAGGTGGTCCTGCGCCAGATCCGGTTCGAGCATCACCCAGGCGGACCAGCGGACCAACTCACCGAGTGCCACCGCGGCCGCGATGCGCTCGCCCGTCGTCTGGGCGTCTCCGACGGAGGTGAAGATAACGATCTCCGGGAAGACGAGTGGGGTCCAGACGCCCCCGAGATCTTCGGGCCAATACCCGACCTTGCCCCGCTGCGGCAGCTCGATGCCCCCGGCCCGGGCCAGCAAGGCTCGGCCCCCGGGACGCAGGGCGATCGGAGCGCGACAGGTGTGCACGATAACCCGCGCGTCGCGTGACTCGAGGAAGGCGGCGTCGTCGGTTCCCACCTGCCAACCGCTCGCGGCCAGCAACGCCGCCGTCGTCGATTTGCCGCAGTGCGCGTTGCCCGCGAACAGCCAGCCGCGGGATGTGGGATCGATCGCCGTCGCCGCGTGCAAGTGGTACCAACCGGCGCGCCGCAGCAGGAGGATGACGATCGCCATGAAGAAATTGCCCAGACTCTGCTCGAGCTGAGCGGCGGCAATCGGCGAAAGCCGCACCGTCGCGGTCTGCGTGCCGCCAGGGAGGTCGGCGACTGCGGGTGCCTCCTCCCACACGATGCGCAACCCGCGGCCATCGGGCCCGCGCAGGAACCCGACCTCCGGTTGCTCGAAGAGGCGCGCGCCGTTCTGCACCTCGATCTCCGGCACCAGCGCGACGTCGAGGGCGAGCCCCGGCGGCGCCGCGATGCGCAGCCCTGCGAGCCACTGCTCCAGCATGGCGCGCACGGTGGGGTCGGCGCAGCGGACCGCAATCGCTGATGTCGGCATGGGGGGAAGGAAAAAAGCCCCGGAACGCAACGCGCGCCAGGTCCGTTACGACCTGGCGCGCGTCACGACCAGCTCGGCGTTCGATTAGCTGTTGTGACCGTGGCCGTGGTAGTTCGACGTGTTGTTCACGTTATCGTCGTTCTTGCCCTTCTTCCCGCCCCTGCCGCCCGAGATCAACGTGACCTTGGCGAGCGACGCTTGCTCCTTGATCTGCGGAACGACGAACGGCTTGCGCGTGCTGCGATTCATTTCCGGCCTCCCGGTGCCGAGTAATCGTTGGTGGGGTGCTGTTCCCCGCCGAGAGGGTTAGCAAGCCGCATGCCAAAGACAGGGCGGTGAAAGGCGTGAAGACACGATGAAAAACACGCGCGCCAAGTCGCAAAGGCGACCTGGCGCGCGAGGTGCTGCCCGACGGAATCGCTTAGGACGAATGACCGTTGCGCGTCGGCGTACCGCCGCCACCACCAGACACCAGCGTAACGCTCGACAGCGACGCGAGCTCTTTGACTGTCGGCACGACAAAGGGTTTGCGGCTCACCTGTTTCACGTCATCCTCCGAGGTCCGTTGGGTCGCCTGGGACTGGCCGTCTCAGTGGACGCTCTAGAGCAAGTTCCGGACCTGATCTCATGGCCTCGGGCTGCACTATAACCAATTGGCGCGCAATATCTTATGTCAGTGGTTCCGCGTCAGAACCCGTCGACGCGTGCCAGCACGCCACAGTTGCTGACGCGAACTGGGGGAAGTTCACTACACAGAAAAGCTGTGCGCTCTTTGTCGCGATGATCCCACAACCTAACGTGGCAGCGTATACCAGCCCGCCGCAACCCCGGCAACCTGAGCCACGACCGCGATGGGCAGAGAGAGTCGCCGCGACGTGGCATGCCCCGCCTCGATCACGAGAAACACCGCGAGCAGTACTAGAAAGAACGGCCAATCGGCGCGGAGACCGAAGAACCGGAGAATGCCGTCACCGGTCCACGCGGCCGCGAAGCCGCCGCCCAACGAGCCGAGCAGTAATGCGAGCTGTTTCGCCCGGCGAAACGGCAACGCCGCGACAGGAAGAAACAGCGCGAGGCCGGCGAGCGCTGCGAGCACCGCGCAAGCGAACCCCGCTGCGTACCCGATGATCGTTCTCATCGCTCGTATGCCTCTTCCGCTTTCGCCAAGCCCGAGGAACCAGGATCCTACCGATTGTTGGTTCCCTTACACGTTGCCTGCACGCGACTCGAGTCCCCAGGTATGTAGATGGCCAGCACCGCGCCCCGCTCCGGCACGGTCACGTCGAGGACCCTGACTTTCCCCCCGTTGGCTGCCCTCGCTGCCGCGTCAAACTCCTCAAAACCACTCACGATGATCCCGTTCGCGCCGAGGTGGGCCGCCTCCCTACGCTGAATGGTGATG
>DASTHG010000245.1:0-12403 GCA_035718325.1 Gemmatimonadales bacterium
CGCGTGTCTTCCTGATCTTTCCATCCTGTCGTCACCGACCAAGTCCTTTTGGGGGTGAGCTGATGCTCGCATCCTTGCTGCAGTCCATACCGCAGTCGATCCCAGACCAGTGGCGCGAGACGTTGCGATTTCTCGCCTCCGGGTTCACCTGGATCATCGACTGGCAGAGCACCGTCCTGGGATTCTCGGTGACGGGCTCATCGGGCTGGGTGATCGCCCTGAAGAGCACCCTGCTGCTGCTGCCGAGCGCGCTGCTCGTCGCGGCGTTGTGGTGCACAATGGCGTCGCTCTACACGCTGCCGTTCCGCTCGGGACGCGGCGGCTTTCTCGCCACGCTGCTCGTCAGCTGGTGGGACGCCGGGCGGATGATGTGGTTCTACTGGGCGGGTCTGGTGCGCTTCGTCGTAATGCTGCTCGGCTGGCTGTGGAGTCTCGTGAAGCTTGCCGCCTCGCTCATCGCGCGGTTCATCAAGTTCCTGTTCACGAGCCCGCTGGCGCTGCTCGACTGGGCCTCGCGCCAGTACTTCCAGCCCGGGGTGCCATGGCTGGCGTTCCTCTTCATTCTCTTCTGGTCGGCGCTCGAGGCCACGATCTTCACGTTCACCCTGCGACCCACCTTGACCGAAGTGCTGGCGGATCTCACCGGCACCGAGCTGGGCAACATCGCCGTCACGCTGATCCTGTGGCCGTTCCTCTTCATCCTGATCTCGGGCAGCTTCGCGGCGATTCAGGCGCTCACTGAAGCAATCCGCACCCGCAAGACCGGGCAGATCATCGCCATGGCGCTGGTGGAGGCGTTCGTGATGTTCTTCGAGGTCATGTTCCTGTACCGCGAGCTGATCGACGCGATCACGCCGTGGATCGCGCAGCAGACGGGGTTCCAGCTCGGGTTCTTCTCGACCTTGATCCTGGCGTCGTTCGGATGGATCGGCGTGCGTGCCATGACGTGGTTCCTGTTCGGGCGTTTCGGCACGCCCGCGTTGCTCGGCATTCTGGGACGGCAGAACGTCCAGGGCGCCACGCGCGCCACGGCTCCCAATGTGTCGTGGGACAATGATTTCTGGCGCGGCCCGATCGCCGCCCTCAAGGCGGAGGCGGATTGGTTCAAGAAGGAAGCGCGCGAGATGTTCGAGCTGCTGTCGCTCCCGGTGCTGCAGATTCTGGCCGCCGGCATCAACTTCGCGGTCGTCGTCATCATGAGCCGGCCGGTGTTCACCCTGCCGTTCCGCAATCTCGAGCAGGTGCTGGCGAACACGCCGCAGTTCCTGCCGCAGGCACATCGTCCTCCCGTCCATGGGACGAGCTCGTGAGCCGCGCCGTGTGGCGGCTCGGCGCCCCGCTGGTGGCGGCCCTGCTCGTGGGCTGCTCCCACCCCGAGGATCAGGAACCCGATAAACCCGCGGCGTCGACCATGATTGTGGGCATCGACGTCAGCGGCTCGTTCCGCGACGCGCGGCTCTATGATGACGCGGTAGAGTTCGCGGCGAACTACATCTACGCTCACCTCAACGGGCTCGGCGGGTTGAAGGTGCCCACGGCGCTCTTCGTGTCGTCGGTGGGTGGCGCGCGCCCCGGCGAGCCGAAGGCGTTCCATCCAATCAACGATTTCCAGAATCGCTCCGTGGCGCAGATCGCGGCCGATCTGCGGGCGTGGTATCCGTCTACTGACGAGTACACCGACTTCAACGCGTTCTTCCAGCGCGTGTCGGGCATGATCAAGGAGCGCGGGCTGATTCTCGCGCCGCTCAACGTCATCGTGTTGAGCGACGGCGTGCCCGATGTCCCGCCGGGGACGAAGCTCGCAGCCGGCGAGACCCCGTATCAACGCATCGATCTCAGCCCGCTCGAGTACCTCTCGCGCAGCGTGACGGTGCGCCTGTTGTACGCCAGTCCGACGGTGGGAGAGAACTGGAAAAAGCAGGTACGTCGCAAGCGCGTGCGGTTGTGGACCGAGGAAGCGCAGGTCATGGAAGGGTGGCACACGCAGGTGAAGGCGGACGTGCCGCTCGCCCAGCAGGCGGATCTGTGGAAATGGGTCGCCGACAACGTGGACTTCCGCGTGCGGGCGGTGAATCTCTTCTAGCGAGTGCGGTTAGGGTCTGACGGCCGGCTCTGCGGCGGCGACGCGATTCCCCCCGGCGCGCTTCGCCTCCGCAAGCCGCCGTTCGGCAGTGGCGCACATTTCGCGCGGATCCACGCCGTCGGCCGGCATGGCGGCGATGCCGATACTCACCGTGAGGGGCTCGGGGACGCTCATGCGCGTCGGATGGGTCGGGGTGGCGGCCGCCGCTGCCCGAATCTGCTCGGCGAGGTGCACCACCCCGTCGGATTTCGTCTCCTCCACCAACACCGCGAACGCATCGCCACCGTAGCGGGCCACGAGGCCGCGGCGGCCCGTCACCTGGCGAATCGTGCCGGCCACGAGCCGCAGCGTGCGGTCACCGGCGACGACCCCGTAGGTCTCGTTGAACAACCCGAACCGATCGAGATCCACGAGCAGGACGACGAGCTCGGTGCCGCCACGATGCGCGCGTTCCGCTTCCCGGGCCAGCAGATCGTCGAAGGCACTGCGATTGATCACGTCGGTGAGCCGATCGCGCGCCGAGAGCCACTGCAGTCGCCGGGTGCGCATCACGATGCTGATGCTGAGGATGGCGGCGATGGCGAGCAGCATGAGGCGTGAGATCTGATCGCTCCACTCGAACTGACCGTAGGCGACCGCGTCGGGCGCACTGGCGAGCTGCGGATGCGTCGCGACGGTCACCAACACCACTGCCAGATACTGTCCCATCGCGCCGAGACCCGTCACGGCGCAGATGCGCGGGTCGAAGCGCAGCGCCGAGGCTGCGATGGCGAGCAGGTAAATCGGAAAGACGACGCGACTGTTGAGCGTGGTATGGGGCTGATCGATGAGGAGGAAGCTGACGAGGGCGAGGCTGACCAGCGTGACGTCGAGCAGCCCGGTCGCGAACCCGATCCATGGTCGATACAACTTGCGCCGCGTGATCCGATACGCGAGGAGCGCAAGCAGAAATCCCACCGCGGCGAAGCTCAGCCCGATCGTCACCTCGCGCTCCGCGGGACGCGCCAGGCGATCGATGGCCGGGATGAGGAATACGAGCCCTGCCAGCCAGAGGCGCACGCGCGCCACGAGATGCTCGCCGGCGGCGCCGGCATCCATCAACAGTGGCTCGGGCGTGCGGGCAAAATCCGACCAGCGATCGAGCAGCCACAGGGCCCACTCGCGCGGGGTGTACGGATTGCCTTCGAGGCGACGGCGCGTGCCGCGGAGACGACGGTCGGTGATCACCGCTCCCTGAAAGGAAATGACGTTGGTCATTCTGCGAAAGAGCTTCGCAAGAAAGGGACCCGGGTCGCGAGCGACAGGTTACCGGGCGGCGCGTGATCTGGCACACAAGCTGTGGCGCCAGACTGCGCAGGTGTGGGGTTCGGACGACACGTGGTCACCCCGGGGCCTACGACGCCGGTAGTCCCAGGCCCCGGGGGACATCATCGTGCACGGCGGACACCAACCGTCAGAAGTAGATCTGCCCGGTGAGCAGCACGGTAGCCGCCGAGAGCGTCACGATGTCGCTCGTCGTCGTGCTCCCAGTAACGGTCGCCTTGCCGTGAGCGTACGCCACGGATGCACGCCACCGCGCACCGATACCCAAATGGGGTGTCACGAGCCACGTCGCACCCAGGTCACCGAACAAACCGACCCCTTCTGCCGTCAGCGTGGGGCCACCGTTGGCGGTTTGCCGGCTGTAGTTCAGCGAGACACCGAGCGTGGAGACACGATACAGACGGGGGCTGAACGAGTGATAGCCACGCGTTCCCAGCTCGATCGCAACACTGGTAGCGTTGGACGACGTCAGAAGGGGCCCGCTCGCGTGGTCGTGCGCGTATTCCCCGTCCAACACTGCGAGCCAGGCGTGCGTCGGACTCGTGAAGTGCAGCGCCCCGGCGCCGAAGAACCCATTGGCGATGTTGAACTCCACACCCCACTGCCCGCGGTGAAACCGGAGAGAGTCGGGCGTCTGCGCGGTCGCACTCCCACTGAGCGCCATACCGATAATTGCAAGCGACACGATCAGGTGACGGAGATACACAGTTCCTCCCCAGTTGAGGTAGTCATTCGGCGCTTTGTTCAGGTACGCCCTGGCGCAGCGATCGGCAATCGGTCGAGGGCTGACGGTGCAGAGGTGCGGCCGCACGAGGCGTTGTGGCGGGCCGCAGTGAGAGCGGTATCGCTAAGACAAAAGGGCCGCCGACGCCGGCGGCCCTCCCATATTCTGGCTGTCGATGCCCGAGGAGGGAGTCGAACCCTCACGGGGTTGCCCCCGGGGGATTTTGAGTCCCCTGCGTCTGCCATTCCGCCACCCGGGCCCGAGCTACTTCTGCGCCGACGGTAACCGCTCCACGTCACGCTGCTTCGTCAGCAATCGCTCGGCGAAGTCGAGCCGTTCCTCTACTTCCGCCAGGCGGCGCTGCACGTCGTCCAGCTCCGCCAGGCGCTGCTGCAGGTCTTCGCCGCCATCGACTTTCCCACGGATATCGTCGACCGCCTGCGTCAGATCGCGCAGCGACGCTTTGCGACCGCGCAGCCGCTTGCGCTCCTCTGCATGGCCTGGCGAGATCGCGAACGACAACGACTTCGCGACCGAGATGGCGATGATGATGACCCCGACGCCCAGCGCCCACTCCGGGATCCCTAAAGGCATGTCCGCCTCCGTCAGTATCGAGCGGAGGCGGAAATATAGTGGCTAGGGTCTGGGGCGACGTCCCCCGCCGGGACGCAAGCCTGGACGCATCCCCGGCCGGACGCCAGGTCGCGGCATGCCGCCCCGGTTGTTGCGCACCGCCTCGGCGATGCGCTCGCGGAAGTGCTGGCGGAATTCCTGGTACTGCGCGCGCTGAACCGGGTTCAGAAACCCAGCCATCTCCCGGTCTTCCTTGTCGTCCACCTGGAAGAGCGACTGCGTCACTTGGCGGCGCGTATCGAGCAGCTTGCTCACGCTGTCCGAGTTGGCGGCCACGCCGGGACGCATCTGGTCCTGCAGCGCCATGTTGATCTGGCGCCGCTGCAGCATCAGGTCGCTGCGCTGAGCCCACGCGCGCGACTGCGCCGAATCGAATCTCGTCGCCTGGTCGGGGGTGAGCCCCAGTACCTGGTGTGCGCGCGCGCGGAAGCGGACCAGCACCACCTGGCGCAGGCTATCGAGCCGATTGGGGTCCACGGCCACTCCAGAATCGTCCGGACTCTGGGCCGCGAGGGTGGTCGCGGCGGCCAACGAAACAACCATCCAGAGCGTGCGCATCAGTCCTCCACCGCCTTGAGCGACGGAATCGCTTCGAGCAACGACTGCAGCTGCGGCTCGGAGAGATCTTCCACACCAGCTTCTCCGGCATGCACCGCCCCCGGCATTTCGAGCGGGTCATTCAACCCCGACAGCACTTCCCGTAGCTGCCCGGGCGGGATGTCGGCCAGCACATCTGCCGGCGGACGATCCGTCGCCACGCTGCCGGACGAAAGCACCGGATGGGTGACTCTGTAGAGAGCGCCCGCCCCGATGATGACGACGACGACCGCCGCGGCGCGCAGCCATGCCGGTTGCATCCAGCGAATCGAGGCGCGCGCCGGCGCATCCCCGGCACGCAGCCGGGCGATGACCGTCTGAGCAGTCCGCTCGACGTCCAGACGCTCGGCGGCTTCGGCGCCGAGGCGCCGGGCAACCTGCCGCAGTCCTTCGTCGTGTACGCCGTCGTGATCGTGCATCATGTCAGCCACTCCTTGAGTCGTTTCACCGCGTGGTGATAGTGCACCCGCGCGGCGCCGGGCGTGGTATCGAGTGCTGCCGCGATCTCTCCATATTCCAGCCCCTGCTGCGCCCGCAGCAGAAACACTTCCCGTTGCATCCGCGGTAATCGCGTGAGCCCTCGCCGCAACCGCTCTTCGGTCTCCCCTGCAACCGTACGCTCATGCGGATCGCCGTCCTTCGACTCGAGCCGCTCGTCGAGTGGCACCACGCGGCGCCGTGCCAACCGTCGCCCCAGGTCCTTCAGGGCGTTGCCGCCTATCGTCAGCAGCCAGGTGCGGAACTGGCACTGGCTGCGGAAGCTCGCCACCGCCCGGAACGCCCGGATGAACGTCTCCTGCACCAGGTCGTCGAGGTCCGCCTCAGGGGCTCCCGCGCCCGCCAGAAACCGGGCCACGGCCCGGGCGTGGCGACGCACCAGCTCCGCCGCCGCTCGCTCGTCGCCCGCCTGCCAGGCGGCGATCAACTGGGCATCTCCTGCCGGCGCGAGGGCCGGTTCCGCTGGGGGCATTGTGCTCAAGTGGACGTGGAAGGACCGTGGAAATTAAGACGGTAGGGGATTTAGGAGACGGCAGGGGACGGTAGGGGTTATACCGGGCGGCACCCGTACCGTCTCCTACCGTCCCCTTCCGTCTCCTATCGACCGTCCCCTACCGTCCCCTACCGTCTCCTACTAGCTTCATAATTCGAACGATCGTTCGAAAACCGCACATGCGCCCCTACGACGAACGGTTCACCGCCCTGCTCTCCCACGCCGCCCGCGTGTTCGCCGGCCGAGGCTACGACCGCACCTCGATGCGAGACCTGGCGGCGGCGAGCGGGATGTCGCTTGCCGGGATCTACTACTACGTCCGTGGTAAAGAAGACCTGCTGTACCATATCCAGGAGCGGTGCTTCACGCAGGTCATCGACGGCGCCGAGGCGGCGTTGCAACCGGCGGTTGACCCCGAGGATCGCCTCGCGGAGTTCATCAAGCATCACGTCACCTTTTTCGCCGCCCACATGCCCGAAATGAAGGTGCTGTCGCATGAAGCGCAGGCCCTTTCCGGCGAGCGGTTGCGCAAGGTGAATCACATCAAACGGCGCTACGTGAATCTGCTGGAGCGCCTGCTCAAGGACGTCGCGCCGGAGCGGCTCCCGCTGGAGCGCTCGGCCGCGACCTATGCCCTGTTCGGCATGATGAACTGGATCTACAACTGGTACGACCCCGCGGGCGCCCTCGACGCCGGCGCCCTCGCGGATCTCTTGATCCGCATCTTTCTCGGCGGCTTCGCCGAAGCCCGTTCTCCGGTAACTGGAGGCTCGTGAGCATCATGACGACCATGACGGAACCTCAGGTAAAGACCCTCGTCCGCTATCGCGTGGAAGACGGGCTGGCGATCATCGAGCTGGACGATCCGCCGGCCAATACCTACACGCACGAGATGATGCGGCAGCTCGACGACGCGATCCTGCAGGCCCGCTTCGACGACAACGCGCACGTCATCGTGCTGCGCGGGCACGGCGACAAGTTTTTCTCGGCGGGCGCGAACATCAGCATGTTGAACTCGGTGACCCCACGCTTCAAGTACTTCTTCTGCCTCCATGCCAACGAAACGCTCAACCGGCTGGAGCACACGCCGAAGCTCACGATTGCGGCCCTCAATGGTCACACGGTTGGCGGCGGACTCGAGATCGCGATGGCGTGTGACATTCGCCTGGCGCGCGAGAACGCCGGCAAGATCGGGCTCCCGGAGGTGAATCTCGGTGTGCTGCCCGGAACCGGTGGCACCCAGCGCCTGGCGCGCATCGTCGGCAAGCCGCGCGCGATCGAGATGATGATCAAGGGCGAGACGTTTTCGTTCGACAAGGCGCAGGAGCTGGGACTCGTGAATGAGGTGTTCCCGAGCGACACCTTCTGGGAGCAGGTGGTGCTCTACGCCAAGCAGTTCTGCCCGCCCCACAAGGCCTCGAAAGCCGTGGGCCTGATCAAGCGCGCCGTGCAGTCCGGCGCCGAAGTGCCGTTCGAGTCGGGGCTCACGATCGAGCGCGAGCTGCAACAGCAGCTGTTCCAGAGCGACGACGCGAAAGAAGGCATCGCCGCCTACGTCGGCAAGCGAGTGGCGGAGTTCAAGGGCCGGTGAGAACCGACCTCTTCATCAATAACGAGTGGCGTCCCGCCGCCTCCGGCAAGCGGTTCGCCGTCGAGAATCCCGCGACTGAAGAGACGATCGCGGAGGTCGCCCAGGGGGACGTCGCAGACGTCGACAACGCCGTGCGTGCCGCCAGGACCTGCTTCGAGTCGGATGCCTGGCGGGGAACGTCGGCACGCAAGCGCGGCCGGATGTTGACCAAGGCCGGCGACCTGCTGGAGTCCCGCCTCGACGAATTCGCCCGGCTCGAGACGGCCCACAACGGCAAGACGCTGTTCGAGTCGAAGATCGAATTGTCGATGACGGTGAACACGCTGCGATACTATGGCGGATGGGCAGACAAGATCACTGGCGACACGCTGCCCGTGGACGGCAACTTCTTCTGCTACACGCTGCGCGAGCCGGTCGGCGTCGTCGGCGCGATCGTCCCCTGGAATTTTCCGCTCAATATCGCGAGCTGGAAGTTCGCCCCGGCGCTCGCCGCCGGGTGCACGATCATCCTGAAGCCCGCATCCGAAACCCCGCTTACCGCCCTGGCCATGGCCGAGCTGATGCAGGAAGCGGGTTTCCCTCCCGGGGCGTTCAACGTCGTCCCGGGCGGCGGCTCCACGGCGGGCGCGGCCCTGGTGCGTCACCCCGACGTCGACAAGATCTCGTTTACCGGCTCGACCGAGATCGGGCGCCAGATCATGAAAATGGCGGCTGAGACCAACAAACGGGTGACGCTCGAGCTCGGTGGGAAGAGTCCCAATATCATCTTCGCCGACGCCGACATCGCAGCCGCCGTCAAAGGCGCCCAGACCGGAATCTTCTACGGAAAGGGTGAAGTCTGTGCCGCGGGCTCGCGCCTGCTCGTCGAGGCGAGCGTGCACGATCAGGTCGTGGAACAGCTCGCCGCAGGCGCGAAGAAACTCACACCCGGTGACCCGCTCGACAAGAACACGCGCCTGGGTGCCTTGGTGTCGAAGAAACAGCAGGAAACGGTGCTTTCCTACATCCAGAAGGGAAAGGACGAGGGCGCGGCACTCGTCGCGGGCGGCAATGCGGTCCGTCCCAATGGCAAAGGCTACTACGTCGAGGCAACGGTGTTCGACCAGGTGCAGCCCGAGATGACGATCGCGCGCGAAGAGATCTTTGGTCCCGTGCTGGCCGTGCTCACCTTCGACGGCTTCGACAGCGGCGTACAGCTCGCCAATCGTTCGCTGTACGGCCTGGCCGCGGGAATCTGGACCAAGGACATCCAGAAAGCGCACCGGGCGGCACGGGCGATCCGCGCCGGGACCGTCTGGATCAACAGCTACAACTTCTACGATTCCGGCGCGCCGTTTGGGGGCTTCAAGGCTTCGGGGTTCGGTCGCGACCTCGGACGCGACGCACTCGACGGATACCTCGAGACGAAGACGGTTTGGGTGGCGTTGTGACGGTAGGGGACGGTAGGGGACGGTAGGTGACGGAAGGGGCGGCATGGGACGAGAGGCATTCATCTACGCGGCGGCGAGGACGCCCGTGGGAAAACACGGGGGATCGCTGGCGCGTGTGCGCCCCGATGATCTCGCCGCCATACCCATCAAATCGGTCGTCGAACGGGCGCAGCTCGACCCGCGATCGATCGACGACGTCATCCTCGGCTGCGCCAACCAGGCGGGGGAAGACAACCGCAACGTCGCGCGCATGGCGCTCTTGCTCGCGGGATTACCGGTCGAGGTGCCGGGTCAGACCGTGAATCGACTCTGCGGCTCCGGGCTCCAGGCAGTGGCGAGCGCTGCGCAGGCGATCAAGGCAGGGGAAGGAGACGTCTTCATTGCAGGGGGCGTCGAAAGCATGACCCGCGCCCCCTACGTGATGCTCAAGTCGGGCGAGCCGTGGAATCGTCGCGCCCCAGAGATCGCCGACTCGACCGTCGGGTGGCGCTTCACCAACCCCAAGCTCAAGAAGGAGTGGACCATCTCCCTGGGCGAGACGGCCGAGGTGGTGGCCAAACAGTACGGCATCACGCGCGCCGAGCAGGATGCCTTTGCAGTGGAGAGCCAGACACGGGCGGCGCGCGCGCTCGAAGCGTGCATCTTCACCGACGAGCTGGTACCGGTTCCCCTCCCCGATGGGTCGGTGTTCGCCAAGGACGAGTACCCCAGAGCCGGCACGACGCTCGAGTCGGTTGCCAAGCTCAAGCCGGCGTTCAAACAGGACGGCACGGTGACGGCGGCGAGCTCGAGTGGGATCAACGACGGAGCGGCGGCGGTCGTGGTCGGTCGCGGACGGTCAGGCGGTCACGAACCGCTCGGCCGGATCGTGTCGACCGCAGTCGCCGGAGTGGATCCCAGCTGTATGGGGCTCGGCCCCATCCCCGCGACGCGCAAGGCGCTCGACCGAGCCGGTCTGAAGATCGATCAAATCGATCTCATCGAATTGAACGAAGCGTTCGCTGCCCAGGCGATCGCCTGCATCCGCGAGCTGAAGCTCGACCCTGCAAAAGTGAACGTCTACGGTGGCGGCATTGCGCTCGGCCATCCGTTGGGCTGCACCGGCGCCAAGATTCTGACGACTCTGCTCTACGCCTTAGGCCGTACGAATTCCCGGTACGGTCTAGTGACCATGTGCATCGGCGTCGGCCAGGGTATCGCAATGATCGTGGAGCGGGTATGAGCCTCGTCCTCACGCACGTTGCCGACGGCATCACTACGATCACCCTGAACCGCCCCGAGAAGCTCAACGCGCTCACCACCGCACTGTGCGATGACCTGATCACCGGGTTGCGCGCCGCCTCGACCGACTCCAGCGTCCGTGTCATCGTCGTCACCGGCAAGGGCCGAGCGTTCTGCGCGGGCGCCGATCTCACGATTCTGGGAACCGATGGCGACGCGCTCGTTCGCGCAGGGCGAGAGATCGCCCTGCTGATCCGCTCGGCGCCGCAGCCAGTGATTGCCGCCGTGAACGGGGCCGCTGCAGGGGGCGGCGCGAACCTCGCCCTCGCCTGCGACTACAGGGTCGCCGCCGATTCGGCCACCATCGGAGAAGTGTTCGCGAAGCTCGGGCTCGGACCCGACTGGGGCGGGAGCTTCTTCCTGCCCAGACTCGCCGGGACAGCGCGTGCACTCGAACTGTTGTGGAGTGCCCGCATGGTGCCGGCGGCCGAGGCCCAGGCCCTGGGACTGTTCGATCGCGTCGTCCCCGCCGACCGGCTGGAGACCGAGGTGCGTACTCTGGCCCGCGCGTGGGCGACGTTCCCCGCCCTGTCGCTGCGGCGCGCCAAGGAAGCGATCTACCGGAGCCTCCACGCGACGCTCCCCGAGATGCTCGACTTCGAAGTCGCCATGCAGCACGAACTGTTCGCCACCGACGAGGCGCGCGCGCGTCTCGAGTCCTTCGCCACACGGAGCCGCTGAACCATGGTACGCAAGCTCGGTAATTTCGATGACTGGATCGACTACTTCCGCTATTGGCAGGATTCCATCGGTGTACCGCAGAGCGCACTGATCCAGTTCAACTTCGAAGCCAAGTTCGGCGATCAGGAAGTCCCGCACATCGAGTTTGGGCACTACAAGGGCCAACGGAAGTGGCCCACCGTGATGCATATCCCCGACCAGCGGATCCGCGATGCGTTGCTCAATCTGATCGTGTATCAGGGCGACACCGAATTCGCCTCGGTGGAGCAACAGCGCAACCTGCTGCACAACGCTCCGTCCGACTACGACCTCCTTTCGTTGCAGCGCGTGATGACCGAGGAAATGCGTCACGGGTGGCAGATGTCCTACCTCCTCTGCACCCATTTCGGCGATGAAGGCAAGCGTGAAGCGGCGAAACTGCTCGAGCGGCGCGCCGACGAGGGCGAGCGGCTGCTGGGCAGCTTCAACGAGATCGTCGACAACTGGCTCGACTTCTTCACCTACACGCAGTTCATCGATCGCGACGGCAAGTTCCAGCTCAAGATGCTGTCGACCTCAGCCTTCGACCCGCTGTCCCGCTCGATGGGGCCGATGCTGAAAGAAGAGTCGTTCCACCTCGGCACCGGAAACAACGGCCTGTTGCGCATCGTGAAGGCCGGAAAGATGCCGCCCGAGGTGATTCAGCGCTTCTTCTACAAGTGGATCCCGACGGCGTTCGATCTTTTCGGGACCGACAACTCGTCATCGGCCCATTGGGCCTACGTGTGGGGGCTGAAGGGGCGCTACGACGAGCGCGACAGCCAGATCGAGGCCGACAAGACGAAGCTCAACGAGTTGTCGCGGGGGCTGTACCGCCAGGAGATCGTGAAGCTGGTGGAGCGCCTCAACATGTTCATCGCCGAGCGGGAGCGGTGGCTCAAGGTTCCCGCGCTGCAGTTCAATCGCCGCATCGGGATGTACGGGCACCAGTGTTTCACCGTCGACGGGGAGCCGATCGACGCCGACAAGTACGCGGCGTACCGGGAATCGGTGCTGCCGCGTCCGGAAGACATCACGCTCGTGCACGACA
>DASTHG010000246.1:0-2818 GCA_035718325.1 Gemmatimonadales bacterium
CCTCGAGCTCGTCGGCTACCACCATGCACAGTCCCGTGCGAATGCCCTGTCCCATTTCCGAGCGGTGGCAGACGATCGTCACCAGGCCATCCTCGCCGATGCTCAGGTGGACGGAGGGCTGGAACGGGTCGCCGGCAGTGCCGAACGACGGCAACGCTTCGAGCCGGCGCACCCCTGCCTGGTCGACGGTGAGGACGAGACCGGTGATGGCGAGCCGGCGCAAGAACTCGCGCCGCTCGAGATCGGATGACGTCGTCATGATCAGCGCCCTCCCGCGGCGGCGAGAATCGCGGCCCGAATCCTGTTGTATGTGCCGCAGCGGCAGATCACCCCCGACATCGCGTTATCGATGTCGGCCTCCGTGGGGTGCGGCGTCTTCTTGAGCAGCGCAGCGGCGGCCATCATCTGTCCCGCCTGGCAGTAGCCGCACTGCGGCACATTCGCTGCGGCCCACGCCCGCTGCACCGGATGGTCGCCCTTGGCGCTCAGTCCCTCGATCGTCGTGATGTGCCGGTCCGCCACCGCGGTCATCGGCGTCACGCAGGCCTGGATCGGCGCGCCGTCCATGTGCACGGTGCAGGCGCCGCACGCCGAGATCCCGCACCCGAACTTCGTGCCCGTGAGTCCGAGTTCATCGCGCAGGTACCAGAGCAGCGGCTGGGCAGGGTCGCCGGTGTAGGTGCGGGAAGTGCCGTTGACGGTGAGTCGCATCGGGCAATCGCTCCGGCTGGGGTCGGTGGAGCGTAGCAGGTGGAACGATTCTCAAACCTGATGCCTCTTGCGGCGGCAGACAAGACCGCGGAGTACTACTATTCCCGTCCGCGTAACCTCCCGCCGGGTGCGAGGAGCGTCATTCACAGGGGAACCATCATGCGCCAATGGTCCGTCGTGCTGCTCGTCGCGTGCGTCTTTCCCGCCGCTCTGCCGGCACAGGCCGACTCGACGCGCGACTCCATCCTCGGCCGGCTCGTCGCCCGCCTCGACCTCGAGCGCTACAAGGCGACGATCAAGGGTCTCACGACCTTCGGCGACCGTCGCCAGGGGACCGACCGCAACCGCGCCGCCGTCGACTGGATCGAGGCGCAGTTCCGGGCCTACGGTTGCAGCAACGTCGCGCGCCTCAGGTACGAGTATCAACCGCCGGTCCCGAGCTCCGCCTCTGCTGGAGGGAGAGGGGGGCAGGGGGTGGGGGTGAGGCCGGCCGCGGGCGGCGGCCGCTACCGCGGGATTCGCGCGCCCACCGGCGTCAACACGGACTCGCTGAAGCAGCCCGACACCCGGCTGCGCGCGCTCGATGCGCAACCCTCGACGCCCGGTGCGCGCGAGGAGGTCTACTGCACCAAGTTCGGCGATACGCATCCGGACGAGATGTACATCGTCGGTGGGCACATGGACGGGATCGGGTGGGGCGAGGCCGCCAACGATGACGGTTCGGGCACGGCGCTGGTCATGGAGCTGGCACGCGTCTTCTCCGGTCCCGATGTCCATACCGATCGCTCGATCCGCTTCATTCTGTGGAATAACGAAGAGACCGGCCTCAACGGCTCGCGCGCCTACGTCGAGCAGCGCCGCGCGCTCCAGGGCACGAAGGACGAGCCCAAGTGGCTCGGCATGATCCAGCACGACATGATGCTGTTCGACCACGGCATGCCCCGGGCTGACGGCACCCTCGCGCCGGAGCAGCGGCCGGAGGCGAACGTGAACATCGAGTACCAGTCGAGCTCGAAGTTCGCGGCCGAGGCGCAGCAGCTCGCCTGGGTGTTCGAGCACGCCAACGAGCGGTTCGCGACCGACTATCCGGCCGCGGTCGGCTCACACATGACCAACACCGACTCGGCGCCGTTCCAGGACCATGTCCCCGCGATATCGCTGCGTGAGAACGAGCGCGGCACGCAGATCGGAGCCGGCTGGGATCCCAACTGGCACCAGCCGACCGATCTGTATGCGACGTACGACGACAAGGACTTTCGGCTCGGCCTGAATGCCGCGCAAACGACCCTCGCGGCGCTGGCCCAACTGACCGGAGCGAGCGTGAAATGACGCGGTCTGCCTTCGTCCTGTCGGCGGCACTGGCCCTGCGGCTGTCCGCCCAGACCGTTCACGTCGACGTCACCCCGGGCCATGTCATCAACAGGTTCGATCCCGACTACGCGTTGGGGAGCTCGATCGACGTCCTCTCGCGTACCGACATCAACCGGGTGTACACGCCGCATATCATCGAGGAAGCGCTCTCGGCCGGCTGGGGACCGATCACCTATCGTAACAACACCGAGCTGCGCATGGCCGCGTGGCACTGGACCGAGAACGGCACCTGGAGTGATACGGCGCATCGCAGCGGCTATTTCACCGGCAGCACCGAGCTCAAGGACCCGATCCGCTACATCCTCGCCTACGCCTTGCCGCATCGTGGATTCGCGACCAGCGGCGATCGTCCGGTCGCGGGCCCGAACCTGACCTACTGGAAGAGCAATCCGTACCTGACCAGCCGATTCACCGGTGAGAGCGACACGCTGCATCCGCAATGGGTGGTCGTCGATCTGCAGGCGGAGAAGCCCGTGAGCGCCGTCCGTATCGAGTGGGCGAGCCCGTTTGCCACGGCTTACCAGGTGGAATACTGGGTCGGCACCGACGCGCTCGACTTCGATGGCGGGCCGAAGGGGGAATGGAAAGTCTTTCCCGCGGGGGCAGTGAAGAACCTGTCGGGCGGAACGGTGACGCTGAAACTGAGCGACGCTGGCATAGCGACGCGATACCTGCGTGTCCTGATGACGCAGTCATCCAACACGTGCGATGAGCATGGAGCGGCCGATGTGCGCAA
>DASTHG010000247.1:0-3074 GCA_035718325.1 Gemmatimonadales bacterium
GGGGCATCTCGCCGACGTCGCCTCGACCGATCAGCACACGGTGAAGCCGTGGTTCAACGGCCGGCTTGATTATTCCCCCGCGGTGACCGATTTCGCGGGCGCGGGGTTCCCCTTGATCGGCGGGCGGCTGGACTACGTCGGCGGGCGGCCGGTTGCGGCGCTGGTCTACGGCCGGCGCCAGCACCTCATCAACGTGCTGCTGTGGCCCGTCGGCGCAGGACCGACCGTCGGTCCCGCGGCGCTCACCCGCCAGGGCTATCATCTGCTCCATTGGGTGGGGTCGCAGTACACGTACTGGGTCGTCTCCGACCTTTCCGTAACCGAACTCCGATCGTTCGTCGCCCTGATCCAACAGTCGGAGGCTGCCGCAGGCGTGTAGCCAAAGCAGGATGAAGGCGTCCTCACCTTCCCTTCATCTTCGTCTCCCCGCGTCGCTGAGAGATTCGTCGACCGCGCGATGCACCGCGCGGCAGCATGGGAGCTGGGCGACGTATGACGCGGCAGAACGACACGGCCTTCGCGGTCCCCCGACCGGTGTGGCGGGAGTACGCATTCGCGATCGGGGTGACGCTGGCGACGGTCGTGTGCCGGCTTGCGATCGGCCACGTCAGCATGACTGGAGAGTCGGAACAGCTCCTGCTCGTGCTGCCGATCATTATCAGCGCCTACGCGGGCGGGCTGGGCCCCGGTCTGCTCGCCACTCTGTTGGCCGCGCTGTGCGCCGACTACTTCCTCATCGATGGTCGCGGATTCTCCCTCGACGTCAGTGTGCGCTCGCTCGAGTGGATCAGCCTGATCGTGTCCGGTGTGGTGATCAGCGTTTTGTGCGAGAAGCTGCATCGCTCCCGCCTTCGCATCCTCGCGGATGTCGCCGGGCTCGAGCAGGCGGAGGCCGCACTGCGCGAGCAGGCGCTGACGCAGGAGCGGCTGTCCGCGATCGTGGCGACCGCGCCGGGGGTGGTGTATTCGTTCCGGTTACGCCCGGATGGGACATCCTGTCTGCCGTATGCCAGCGCCAAGGTCGGCGTCCTCGTCGACCTCGATCCGGAGACGCTCGCGAGGGATGCTGCTCCGGCGTTCGACCGCATAGCGCAGGAGGATGTTGCGCGGGTGCGCGCCTCGATCACACGGTCCGCCAGCACGCTTACTCCTTGGCGGGACGAATTCCGGATACATGACTCCGCAGGACGCGAGCGCTGGATCGAGGGTCACTCCGTCCCGCAGCGGGAGACGGACGGCAGCATCCTGTGGCACGGCATCCTGAACGATGTGACCGAGCGCAAGCGCGTCGAATACTCGCTGCGCGCCAGCGAAGAGCGTTACCGCGACCTCGTGCACGTGTCCCCGGTGGCGGTATTCGTGAACCGCAACAACCGCATCGCATTTGCCAACCCCGCCGCACTCAGGTTGTTCGGAGCGTCCGCGCCGGATGCCATCCTCGGCAAGAGCATCTTCGAGTTCTATCACCCCGAGGATCACGACGCGGTGCGCGAGCGGATCACCTGCGTCGAGCGGGGCGAGTCCATTCCGCAGGCAAAGTTGCGGATCATCGGGCTGGACGGGCGCGTGCGCCACGTCGAGACCGTGGCGGCACCGTTTCACGATCGGGAAGGCCCCGCCATTCAAGTCGTGCTGCGGGATATGACGGAGCGGCGCCAGGCTGAGACCGCGATCCTCGAGCGGGAAGAGCGACTCTCGGCGATCGTGCAGTCGGCGATGGACGGCATCATCGCCGTGGATGATTCGTACCGCATCGAGCTGGTCAACCCGGCAGCCGAACAGATGTTCGGACATAAGGCCGCGGATCTGGCCGGGCAGCCGATGGACGTGTTGATGCCGGAGCGGCACCGCGCCGCCCACCAGGAGCATATCAAACGGTTCTCCTCGACGTACCTGACGCACCGCACGATGGTGAATACCGGATCGCAAATGGGCCTCCGGGCCAACGGCGAGGAGTTCCCACTCGAAGCGTCGATCTCCCAAAGCGAAGTCGGCGGACGGAAACTCTTCACGGTGATCCTTCGTGACATCACCGAGCGCCGGCGCGCGGAACAAGCGCTCCAGGCGGGGGAAGAGCGATTCCGCCAGCTGGCGGAATCGATTCGTGAAGTCTTCTGGCTCACCGATCCTGGCAAGGGCGAGATGGTCTACATCAGCCCCGCCTACGAAGCGATCTGGGGTCGCACCTGTCAGAGCCTGTACGACGCGCCGCGGGCGTGGCTCGAGGCGATCCACCCGGAGGATCGCGAACGGGTGCTGCAGGCGGCGCTGACCCAGCAGGCCGCGGGTACCTACCACGAGGAATACCGGATCGTTCGTCCGGATGGCAGCGTGCGCTGGATCAAGGACAGAGCATTCCCGGTGCGTGGGCCCGATGGCCAGGTGAGCCGGATCGCAGGCATCGCCGAAGACATCACGGACCGCCGGGCGCTCGAAGAGCAGCTTCGGATGACGCAGCGGATGGAATCGATCGGGCAGCTGGCGGGAGGCGTGGCACACGACTTCAACAACCTGCTCACCGTCATCACGGCATCGGCCGACATGCTGGGGATGGAGTTGCCGAGTGGCGACTCGTTGCTCGAGCTGGTCCAGGAAATTCAGCACGCCAGCCAGCGGGCCGCCAACCTCACTCGTCAGCTGCTGGCGTTCAGCCGGCAGGAGGTCATCGAGCCGAAGATCGTGGATCTCTCCGCCGTTGTGAGCGAAACAGAGAAAATGCTGCGGCGCCTGATCGGTGAAGACGTTCTGCTCACCACGAACCTGTGTCCCTCCCGTTGCCCCGTTCGGATCGATGCGGGCCAGTGGGGGCAGGTGCTCCTCAACCTGGCGGTGAATGCCCGCGATGCGATGCCGCGCGGTGGACGTCTCACCATCGACACGACGTGCGTCGAGCTGGATGGTCAGATCCAGCGGATGCATCCCACCGCCGCTCCAGGTCGCTACGCGAAGCTGGCGATTGCCGACACGGGGTGCGGCATGACGCCCGAGATCCAGTCCCGGATTTTCGAGCCGTTCTTCACCACCAAGGGCCGCGGCAAAGGCACCGGTCTCGGATTGGCAGTGGTGTACGGCAT
>DASTHG010000248.1:0-2446 GCA_035718325.1 Gemmatimonadales bacterium
GAGGCTCGAGTCGTTGGGCCGGCATGAGCGTCATCTTGCGAATGGCGTCCATCGGCGAAAGGGCGTGCGCGTCGCGGACATAGCGGCCCAGCACTTTGGCGAAGGTCCCCGTCGTACGTGGATGCCCGGTGCCGTTCTGCCAGTAGGCGTCGCTCGCGATGATGGTGAGCGGGCTGGCGATCGCCGCGGCGACCATCGGCTCGGTATTGGTATGGACGACAATGGGGCCGCCGACCTTCGTGTACCGCGTGAAACTCTCACGATTCAACCGTTCCCCCGTCGGCGGCCATTCGAGCTCCTGGAATTGGCTGTCTGGAGCGGATTTGTAGACGTCCTGGATCGTCGCCGACTGGATCTCCGTCATGCCGGCCGCATACGGATACGCCTCCGTCGTGACGTCGCGTCCCTGCGCCCGCGCTGCGCGAATCATCTCGAGCATCACCGGCGTCTCCGCCAGCGCGGAGCTGTTGATGTGTACGACATGAAGCGGGGCATGAGTTTCACCCGCCAGCTCGAGCGCTTCCGTCAAGCCGGCGACGCCGGGGCGAATGTGCACGTGGACCGGCGTTTTCGTCCGTGCGGCGACCCGGAACACGGCCAGCAGCTCCGCTCGTGTTGCCGCCGGCGTATACGGAAATCCCGCGCCGATATCGACCGCGCCCTCGTTGAGGCCGGTCTCGATGCGGTGCACGATCTCGTCAAGCTGCGAGGGGGTGGCAGCCCGATAGGCACCGTCACCCACCGGCATGACGGCGCCGGAATCGTGCATCACGGCCATGCGGACCTTGATGTGCCCGACGCTGACGCCGTAGTTGATGCGCTCGCCGGCGCTGCGCGCGGCGTACCAGGCGGCAACGTCGGCCGTGCCGAGCTCGAGCTCCAGCGATGTCGTCACCCCGTCCAGCGACTCGAACCGGTACGTCTCGGGCGTCTGCCCGTGCGCGTGCAGGTCGATGAAGCCGGGGGCGACGACCAGGCCGCGCGCATCGATCGTGTCCTTGCCCGCCAGTGTTGCGGTGGTGATGACGGCGATGCGTCCACTATCGAGCCCGATATTCCGCACCGCATCGAGCCCCGAGGCGGGATCCATCACGCGCCCGCCGAGGATGACGCGGTCGTAGACGGGTTGCGTCGATTGTTGCGCCGAGAGCGTAGTCACCTCCAACACGGTCAGGAGCCCGAGGATGCGGGCCACGCGGTCACCCCGCATGTGCATGGAACCGTAGGCATACGGGACTGGGTACGGCAATCCGTTGGGCTGTCGGGGTCAACCTGCCGCTGTCCTCGTCCCGCGAGAAGACGACGATGGAATCCGACTTCTGGTTCGCCACGACGAGCCACCGTCCGGTCGGGTCGAGGCTGAAGTTGCGCGGCCAATCGCCTTCGGTGGAGACGGTCTGCACGAGCGCCAGCGCGCCGGTTGACGGTGCAATCGAGAACGCGGCGACACTGTTGTGGCCGCGGTTCGACACGTACAGCGTGCGGCCGGACCGGTCGATGTGAATGTCGGCCGGATAGTTCGTCCCGGCCCATGCAGCGGGGAGCGTCGATCGGGTCTCCAGTACCGTCAGGGCTCCGCGTTCGGCGTCGAAGCGCAGCGTGGCCACCGTGGAATCGAGCTCGTTCGTGACGAACACGAGCGGCAGCGTCGGGTGAAATGCGAGGTGGCGTGGACCTGCGCCCGCCCGCATCACGGCCGCGCCTCCCTCGCTGGGGCGCAGCGCGTTGCCGTCGAGATCGAGGTGGTACACGAAGACGCGGTCGGCGCCCAGGTCTGCGGCGAGCGTAAAACGGTTCGTGGGATCGGCGACGATGCAGTGGGCGTGCGGCTGGCTCTGGCGATCGGCAATGGGGCCGTGCCCCGTGTGCTGCACGATGGACGTGGCTCGGGCGAGCGCGCCGTCGGTCCCGATCGGAAGCAAGGCGACACTGCCGCTCTCGTAGTTGGCCACGAGAACGGCCCGGCCGCTTCGGTCCACGCTTACGAAGCACGGCCCGCTCCCGCCCGACGGCTGGTTGCCCCCCAGTGGGGTGAGCGCACCGCTCTGGCCGTCGATCGCGAAAGCGCTGACCGCGCCGTATTCGTCCTCGTGCACCGCGTAGAGCACCCGGCCATTCGGGTGCAGCGCGAGGAACGAGGGACTGGGGCTGGCGTTGACCGCGGCGACGGACCGCAGCGCCCCCGAGCGCGGATCCATGCGGAGCAGATAGATCCCATCCGATCGGTTGGCATCGGTATACGTCCCGACGTAGAGCAATTGCTCGTCCAGCGGCGACTCCTCGCGTGGCGGGAAACGCAGCGAACCGGTTGCGACCCCGACGAGGCTGGCGCCAGCTGCGGTCAGGAAGTCTCGTCGCGACGGTTCATGCGGTGAGGTCATTGGACAGAACAGGATACGTGTTGCAACGTTTCGGGCTAGATGGCTGCGTTCCCCCCTGCACAGAC
>DASTHG010000249.1:0-5250 GCA_035718325.1 Gemmatimonadales bacterium
GAAATCCTCAACATGCGCCTGGCGCGGCTCACCGCCCTCGAGATCACGAAGCTCGAGGAGGAGCTGAAGGAAGTCCGCAAGTTCATCAAGGAATGCAAGGAGATCCTCGGGTCGAAACCCCGGCGCATGAAGATCCTGACCGAGGAGCTCACCGAGCTGGCCCACGGCTTCGGCGACGAGCGCCGGACCGAGATCGTGGCCGATCAGGGCGAATTCTCGATCGAGGACCTGATCGCCGAAGAGGACATGGTGATCACGGTCTCGCACGGCGGCTACATCAAGCGCCTCCCCGTGACCTCCTACCGGCGCCAGCGGCGCGGCGGCCGCGGAGTCACGGCCGCCCACACCAAGGAAGACGACTGGCTCGAGCACCTGTTCATCGCCTCGACGCACGACTACGTGATGTTCTTCACGCAGAACGGGCAATGCTACTGGCTCAAGGTGCACGAGATTCCCCAGGCGGCCCGCGCCGCCCGCGGCAAGCCGATCCTCAGCTGCATCGCCATCAAACCCGACGAGCGGGTCGCGGCGCTCGTGCCCGTGCGGGAATTCTCGGAGGATCAGTTCCTCTTCTTCATCACCCGTGAGGGTGTGGTGAAGAAGACGCGGCTGTCAGAGTTCGGCAATCCGCGCTCGGTCGGAATCCGGGCGATCAACATCGAGAAGGGTGACGAGCTGATCGACGTCCAGGTCACCGACGGCAAGAACGACGTCGTCATGGCGACCCGGCACGGCATGAGCATCCGGTTCCACGAGCAGGACGTGCGCGATATGGGCCGGACCGCCACCGGCGTGTGGGGCATCTCGCTCGACAAGCGAGACAAGGTGATCGACCTCGTGATCGTGCGCCGCTCGTCCACACTGCTCGTCGTGACGGAGAAGGGGATGGGCAAGCGCTCGGAGCTGGACGAGTACCGCGTCCAGCACCGCGGCGGCCGCGGCATCATCACCCTGAAGCGCAACGAGAAGACCGGCGACATCATCGCGCTCAAGGAGGTACTGCCGGACGACGAGCTGATGATGATCACCAAGAAGGGGATCGTGATCCGCGTCCCGGTCGAGGGCATCCGCATCTCGGGCCGCAACACGCAAGGCGTGAAGGTCATGAACCTCACGGCCGGCGATCTCGTGGTCGACGTGGCGCGCATCGTCAAGGAGGAAGACGACGAGGGGGACGAGGATGAGGACGCCCCGGCCCCGAAGGGCACGGCCCCGAAGGCTGCTCCGAAAGCCGCCGGCAAGGCCCCGCCGCCGAAGACCGCGCCGCCCAAGGGCAAAGGCAAGAAGAAGAAATGACCGGGATCGCGGACTCCGACGTCGCCGACGCCGCGCGCGCCCTCGACGGCGTTGCGGTGCGCACGCCGCTCGTGTGGGTCGAATCGCTCGGCGCGTGGCTCAAGCTCGAGAGCCGCCAGCCGATGGGAGCGTTCAAGATCCGCGGCGCCTTCAACGCCATCCGCAAGCTCGCCCCCGAGGCGCGCGCGCGCGGGGTCATCACCTTTTCCTCCGGGAACCACGGCCAGGCGGTCGCCTACGCGGCGCAGCGCTTCGGCGTGCGCGCCGTGGTCGTCATGCCCGAGACCGCGCCCAGCGTCAAGGTCGACGGCGTGAAGCGCTGGGGCGGTGAGGTCGTGATGGCGGGCCGCACCTCCGAGGACCGCCGGGTGGCTGCTTTGGAGCTCGCCCAGCGCGAGCGGCTGGCGGTGATCCCGCCGTTCGATCACGCCGACATCATTGCCGGGCAGGCGACGGTCGGTGTCGAGATTGCCGCCGATCTTCCCGACGTCGCGACGGTAGTGGTGCCCGTCGGTGGGGGCGGGCTGATTTCCGGCGTGGTGCGCGGCCTCGCGGCGGCAGGCAGCCGCGCCCGCGTCGTGGGCGTCGAGCCCGCGGGGGCACCCAAACTCACCCGCTCGCTCGCGGCGGGGCACCCCGTCACCCTCGAGCGGACGGCCAGCGTCGCCGATGGGCTAATTACCCTCACGGTGGGCGAGCTGCCGTTCGCCGTGCTGCAGGCGGACGCCGCGCGGCTGGCCGGTGTCGTCACGGTGGAGGATGACAGCATCCGCGAGGCGGTGCGCTTTCTTCACCGCGACGCCGGTCTCACCGTCGAGCCGTCGGGAGCGGCCACGACGGCGGCGCTGCGCTCGGGGGCGCTCGACCCGTTCCGCACGCCGCCGCTCGTCCTCGTCGTCAGTGGCGGGAACGTCGATCCCGCGCTGCTCGAAGAGGCGGCGCAGGCATGACGGACGGACCGGGGAAAGGGCCGGCGGCGGGGACGAAGATTCTGGTCGTGGATGACCACGAGCCGCTGGCGCAGGCCCTGTCGTCGATCCTGCTGCGCAGCGGTTACCAGGTGGTGGTCAGCCCCACCGCCGAGAACCTGCTGGCGCTGATCGCCGCCGAAAAACCCCATCTCATGCTGCTCGACATCATGATGCCGCGGGTGGACGGGCTGACCCTGCTGGAGCGGCTCAAGGAAGACGAGCGCTTCCGCGACCTCCCCGTCCTCATGATGTCGTCGATGGACCCCGAGGATGCCACGGTGCGCTCGCTCGGCCTCGGTGCCGCGGATTTCCTCCCCAAGCCGATCCGACAGCGCGAACTGCTGGCACGGGTCGAGGCGCATCTGCGGCTGGGACGGGCGGCGGCCGAATCGCGCAAAGAAGCGTCGAACCGCGCGGCGATGGTCGAGATCCTGCACGAGATCACCGACTCGCTCAAGCCCGACGAGATCTACAACATCCTGGTGCGCCGCGTGGCGCGGGTGCTCAACATCTCCAAGTGCTCGATCGTGCTGGCGAAGCCCGGCGACAAGACCGGGAAGGTGGTGGCGTCGTTCGAGAATCCGATGCTGCGCAACCTCGAGATCGACCTGGCGCGCTACCCGGAAATCGAGAAAGCGCTCGCCGGGGGCACCCCGGTGCTGGTGTCGGATGTCGCGACCGATCCCCTGTACGAAAGCGAGCGGCGCCACTGGCAGGCGGAGCGCATCTCGGTGCCGACCCGGTCGGCCGTGGCGGTGCCCTTTTCCATGAAAGACCGGCAGGTCGGCGTGTTCTTCCTGCGCACCACCGATCAGGGCGATCGGTTGCAGCCCGCCGACGGCCGGTTCGCGGAATCGGTGATTCAGACCGCGGTCGCCGCGATCGAGAAAGCGTACGACTTCGAGTCCGCGAAGCTCGACAAGCAGCGGTTCCAGATGCTCGCCTCGACCGACGCCCTCACCGGCACGATGAATCGGCGGGCGCTGGCCGAAGCGCTGACCACGGAGGTCGACCGCGCGCGCCGCTACAATCTGTATCTCAGCGTGCTGATCGCCGATCTTGACGGCTTCAAGCAGGTCAACGACATCCGCGGGCATCTGGCGGGCGACGGCGTGTTACGGCAAGTTGGTGACCTGCTGCGCCATGAGGCACGGTCGGTCGATCTCATCGCGCGCTACGGCGGCGACGAATTCGTCGTGGTGATGCCGGAGACGGCCGTGCAGGGTGCCGCAGTGTTCGCCGAGCGCGTGCGTGGGAAGGTCCAGGCACGGAACTTCGCGCCCAGCGGGGAAGAGTCGCTGCAGCTGACGGTGAGCATCGGGCTCGCCGGCTTTCCCGACGAGCGCGTCTCCAGCGCCGACAGTTTCCTGGCGCTCGCCGACCAGGCCCTCTACCGCGCCAAGAACGAGGGCCGCAACCTGGTACGGGAATGAGCCAGCGCCGTTGTCCAAAGTGCAAGACCGTCTATCCCGACACCGCCCGCTTCTGCCCCAAGGACGGTTCGATGCTGGTGGACGTGCAGAGCGCGCCGCCGGCGACGCCCCAGACGCCGGCCGGCGGCAGCGCCACGTCGGTACGCACTCCGCCGCTCAAGCCGCAGGCGTCGCTCGACCGCGCGTCCACTCTCTCCAACCAGCTGCTCGACGCCCGCTACCAGGTGATGAAGAAGTTGGGCGAAGGCGGGATGTCCTACGTCTACCTCGCCAAGGAGATCTCGAGCGGCCAGGAGGTGGCGATCAAGGTGCTCTCGCCGAAGCTGGCGAGCGACAAGAGCTCGGTCGAGCGGCTGCGGCGCGAGGCGGGGTTGGCGATGCGGCTCGACCACCCCAACGTCTGCCGCATCCTGCGGCTCGGGGAATCGGAGGACGGGCTCATCTATCTGGTGATGCCGTTCCTCCACGGCGAGCTGCTCTCCGACCGCGAAGTGCGCGGCGGGCCGATGGACCTCGCCGTCGGGTTGTCGATCCTGCGGCAGGTCTGCGCCGGGCTGCATCATGCCCACGAGCTGCAGATCATCCACCGCGACCTGAAGCCCGAGAACATCATGCTCGTGCCGAACCCGGACGGCTCCGACCGCGCCGTGGTCATGGACTTCGGGCTGGCGAAGGAGCGGCGCGCTGATCCGTCGATCGCCAAGCTCACCGCCACCGGCATCATCCTCGGCACGCCGGAGTTCATGAGTCCGGAGCAGATCCGCGGCAAGCCGCTCGACGCCCGCTCCGACGTGTACGCGTTGGGGATCGTGGCGTTCGAGATGTTCAGCGGCAAGCTCCCCTTCACGGGACGCAATGCGCAGGAGATGATGATTGCCCGGCTGCGGGGCAGCCCGGTGCCGCTGCGCACCTACCGGCCGGACCTCCCCGCGGGCCTCGAGAAGGCGATCGCCAAGTCGCTCGAGACCAACCCCGACGGCCGTTTCAGCACCACCCTCGAGTTCGCCGCCGCGCTCGCGGAGAGTGATGGCTCCGGTGGCGGCGGTGGCGCAGGAAGTGGCGGGCTCTTCGGAAAGCTCAAGGAAAAGCTGAAGTAGTCGCGGCGTGAAGCGCTTTCCTGCGTTTGATCCACCCGAGTACGTCACCTGGCAGCCCGATCCGGCGCTGGTTCGCGCCTATCGTGAAACGGTCGAGCGGGACGCCGAGCGTCGCGCGCTCGTCGCCACCCTGAAGCGGGAAGACCACCGCGCGCTCTACGCCGGATTGCTGCGCACCCGGCTGCACGACATCACCCTGAAGCGCTGGGTGCGCACCGGAGTGATCTCCAAAGCGTGGCTCGGCACGGGTGAAGAAGCGGCGACGGTCGGTCCGGTGCACGGCCTCGATCGCAAGGGCGACGTCGTCGCGCCGATGATCCGCAACGCCGGCGCCGTAATCGAGATGGGGATGTCGATCGCCGACGCACTGCGGTCCTACCTCGCCACCGACGACTCCCCCTCGCGGGGCCGCGACCTGCACGTCGGGAACCTGCGGCAAGGAGTGCTGCAACC
>DASTHG010000250.1:0-4694 GCA_035718325.1 Gemmatimonadales bacterium
GACATCGAGACCCCGCTGCTCGCCATCGCCGTCCCCGCGGCGACCGAGCTTCCCGCATCGCTCACGCCGATCGATCAGGTCACGGGCGGCGCGGTGGCCCGCGCCCTCGCGAGTGGAGACTTCAAGGGAAAGCGGGACGAGACGCTGCTCGCCTATGGCACCGGGAAGGCGCGTCGGGTGTTGCTGGTGGGCCTGGGCAAGCCGGCCGATGTCACGCACAACGCCGTCCGCCGCGCCGCCGCGGTCGCCGGCAAGCGCGCGCGCGCGCTCGGGACCGGTCGCTACGCCTTCGCGGTCGCTCCCGAAGCACGCAACGGCCTGACCGCAGAGACGACGGCACAAGCGACGGTCGAAGGAGCCGCGCACGGCGGCTGGGCGTTCATCGCACTGAAGCGGCCGAGCGACGATCTGCGCGGTGCGATCGCCGCAGTGGATGTCGTGGCCGATGGCGCCGACGCCAAGAAGGCCGAGGCGGGTCGCATACGGGGTGACGCGATCGCGGCGGGGCATCTCCTGGCGCGCGAGCTGCAAATGCAGCCGGGCAACGTCTGTACGCCCACCTACCTCGCCAACCAGGCGGAGGCGCTGGGGAAGGCGCACGGCTTTCCGGTGACGGTGTTCGGGCCGGAGCAGATCCGCAAAGAAGGGATGGGTGGCCTGCTGGGGGTGTCGCAGGGGAGTGCCGAGGAGCCGCGCTTCATCATCCTCGAGTGGCGCGGCGCGGGCGATGCGGCGCCGGCGATGATCATCGGCAAGGGGATCACCTTCGATTCCGGGGGTATCTCGATCAAGCCGGCCGCGAACATGGAAGAGATGAAGTACGACATGTCCGGCGCGGCGGCGGTGCTCGGCACCTTCGACGTGCTGGGACGGCTCCGCCCCAAGCTGAACGTGGTCGGCATCATTGCCGCGAGCGAGAACCTCCCGTCGGGGACGGCGCTGAAGCCGGGCGACGTCATCAAGAGTCACTTCGGGAAGACGATCGAGATCGTGAACACCGACGCCGAGGGGCGACTGGTGCTGTGTGATGCGCTGTCGTATGCCCGGCGCTACAAGCCCACCGCGGTGCTCGACGCCGCCACGCTGACAGGAGCGATCGTGATCGCGCTCGGCACCCAGGCGAGCGGGATCATGGGCAACGACGACGCGCTGGTCGAAGAGGTGCGCAGTGCGGGGGAGCGCGCGGGAGAGCGTTGCTGGCCGCTGCCGCTGTGGGAGGAGTATCGCGACCTCGTGAAGTCCGACATCGCCGACGTGAAGAATTCCGGCGGACGCGGCGCCGGTTCGATCACGGGCGGCTGGTTCCTGCGCGAGTTCGTGGAGGGCTTCCCCTGGGTGCACATCGACATCGCCGGAACGGCATACACCGAGAGCGAAGCGGCATATCAGTCGAAGGGTCCGACGGCATTCGGCGTGCGGCTGTTCACCGAATTCCTGCTGCGGCGCGCCGGGGCGTGATGCGGCGGAGCCTCCTCCTCGTGGGGGCTCTCGTGTGCGCGGGCGGTCGGCTGGCCGCACAGGTCGACACCACCGCGAAGCCGAAGCCCAAAGTGGGAGCCGACACCACGCAGGGTCCCGCCGACACGACGGCCAAGCGGGATACCACTCCTCCCGATACGATCGAGCATTTTCTCCCAGGGTTCGCGCCCGCGGTGCCCGCGGGTCCGTTGCCGCGCGGCGAGCGTTTGCGGTTCACTGGGGACTCGCTCGCCCTCTCGAATATCACGACGCTGGGCGACCTGCTGGCGCACATTCCCGGTGTGTACGTCGTACGCGGCGGCTGGTTTGGCGCGCCGGAGATCGCCGTGTACGGCGGTCAGGGGCCGCTCGACCTCGAGGTCTACTGGGACGGAGTCCCTTACCTCCCGATCGGCCGCGACTCCGTCTGGCTCGATCCCGCCCGCGTGCCCCTCGCACCGCTGGAGCGGATCGACGTCCAGGTGCTGCCGTCGACGCTGCGGGTGTACCTCGTGTCCCGCCAGGCGCGCTCTACCATTCCACGGACCGAAGTGCGCATCAGTACCGGGCAGGCCTCGATCGCCCAGTATCGCGGCGGCTTCGCCAAACGGTGGAACTCGGGATTCGGCCTGTCGCTCAGCGCCGACTACCGCAACATCAACGGCTTCCCCGGATCGTCGACCACGGGGTTCAACGACGTGGACATCTGGTTGAAGCTCGAATACGAGCGGTCTCCCCATTTCGGGCTGTCGGTGCAAACGCTGAGCTCGCAATGGAGCCGCGGGGGCGAAACGGGAGTCGTGATTCCATGGAAGCAGCGCCGCATCGACCAGCTGTTCCGCGTCTTCGCAGCGAGCCGGGAGGACGGGCTGGGGCCGCGGGCGACGCTCACCGTGTCGCGTGCCCAGGCCATGGGGGACACCGTCGTCCCCGATCGATCGCGCTCCCAGGCGCAGCTCGAGCTCTCCGAGACGCGCCCGCGCGCAACCGCGGGCGTCGTCGCCCGGCTCGGCGACGCGGCGCGCCCGTTCCGCGTCGACGGCTACGCGGCGTGGCACCCGCTGTCCTTCATCACCCTCGCCGCCGATGGGCGGCGCTCGTATTACGGCGACAAGGGACACGGCAACCGGATGCACGCCGCCGCATCGTTGCAGCTGCCGCTGGGATTCTCGGTGCGCGGCGAAGCGAGTCGGGTGGAAGACTTCGACGTGCCGGTCGATGTAGCCGATTCATTTCAGGTCGCGAGCGACTACGCCGCCTACCTGCGTTGGGACACGAAGAAGATCACCCTCGAGGCAGGGGAGCTGCGGCGCGATCCCTTCCGGCCGCAGGGCTTCGCACGGGGGATCCGTCCGGTCGCGTCACTCGGGCCGCTGCCGCAGAGCACGTACACCTCCGTGTTCATCGGCTTACGGCCACTCTCGGGGGTGCAGCTTTCCGGATGGTACTTCGATCCGCGTATCGGCGGCGGTGATTTCGAGCCGCCCACGCATGCGCGCATCTCCGCGACTTTCTTTTCCAAGTTCTGGCGGGTCTACAAGAGCGGGGTGTTCTCGCTGCGGGGGGAATACGCGGTTGAGAGCTGGAGCCGCGGCCTGGGGGGCCGAGATTCGACCGGTGACCAACTCCCGCTCGGCCCCGCGACGTTCGCGGAGACGAACATCCAGTTGCGCATCGCCGACTTCACCGCCTACTGGCTGACGCGGAACTACAACGGCATGCGGGCGAGCTACGTCGCGGGCCTCGGCTATCCCAAGCGGGTGCAGTATTACGGCGTGCAGTGGTTCTTCAATAACTAAAAGAGCTATCAGCTATCAGTTATCGGCTATCAGCTAACACCTAAACGTGTTTGGTTTGGCTGATAGCCGATAGCTGATAGCGCCGTTGGTCTCCCAGCAATTGACCTAAGTTCTTTACCCGATTAGCGTTAAAGTCTGTGCCGCGCAGCATGACGGGGTTCGGAGCCGCCGAAGGGAAGGTGGCAGGCGGGCGGCTGCGGATCGAGATCCGCACCGTCAACCATCGTTACTTCAATCCGCAGCTCAAGCTGCCCAACGATCTCGCGGGAGTCGAAGGGGAGCTGCGCGAACGGCTGCGCGCGTTACTCGAGCGGGGCCACGTGGTGGTGTCGGCGCGCTGGGTGGAGCAACCGGAAGCGCAGGCCGCGGTGATGCTCGATCTCGACCGCGCCAAGCAGGTAGTGCAGGCACTGCGTGAGCTGAAGAAGCGGCTGAAGCTAAAAGGTGATCCCGATCTCGCGTTTGTCGCCCGGCACCCCGAGGTATTGACGTATTCGGGAGACGGCGCGGTGGTGACGTGGGCAGACGTGCAGCCGGTCGCCGAACGGGCGGTGGCGGATGTGCTGGCGATGCGGGAGCGCGAAGGGCGCGCGCTGGCCGCCGATCTCAGCGCCCGGCTCGACGCGCTCGAAGCCGGCGCCACGGTGATCGCCGCCCGGGCACCCGATCGCGTCACGCACGAACTGGCGCGGTTGCAGAAGCAGGTCGCCGAGCTGGCGGGCGGCGTGCAGGTCGATCCGCAGCGGCTCGCAGTGGAGGTCGCGCTGCTCGCCGACCGCGTCGACATCGCCGAGGAGCTGGTGCGGTTTCAGACTCACCTGGCGGCGGTGCGGACGGCGCTCGCGGGCTCGGCCGCGGTGGGGAAGCAGCTCGGTTTTCTCGCGCAGGAGCTGTTGCGCGAGATCAATACGATGGGGTCGAAAGCGAACGACGCCGCGATCACGCAGGCGGTCATCGGAATGAAGGGAGAGCTGGAGCGCTTCCGGGAGCAGCTGGAGAATCTGGAGTGACCCCGCGGATCGTCATCCTGTCCGCTCCATCGGGCGGTGGGAAGACGACGATCAGTGAGGCCCTGCGCGCTCGACGGAAGGACATCGGCTATTCGGTGTCCGCAACAACGAGGAAGCCGCGTCCGGGTGAGGTGGATGGCAAGGCCTACCACTTCGTCTCGACGGCCGAGTTCGACCGCATGATCCACGCGGGCGAGTTTCTCGAATGGGCCCAGTACGCGGGGAATCGCTACGGCACGTTGAAGCGGGAGGTCGACGGGATCCTGGGTTCTGGACGGCATGCGCTCCTGGATATCGAAGTGCAGGGTGCGGAGCAGGTGTCGAAGAAGATCCCGGCCAATGACCTGATCCGCATCTTCATCCTCCCTCCAAGTGGAAAGGGATGGATGGAGCGTCTCAAGGGGCGCGAGACTGAGTCACCGGAGTC
>DASTHG010000251.1:0-3319 GCA_035718325.1 Gemmatimonadales bacterium
GGTGAGGATGCGCACGATATCGTGGCGGGTGGTTTCGGTGAGGCCCGGCAGCTCCACGCGGTGGCGGATGTTCATCGGCAGTTCGCGGCGCAGCGACTGGTAGCCCGAGTGCATCTCGGCCACCATCGCACGGGCCATGCCGCGCGCGGTCTCGTCCTTGGGCCAGAAGCGCTCGCGCCCGACCTTGTCGGCGCAGTATTCGAGGATCGCGAGGCTGTCCCACACCACCGTATCGCCATCCCACAGGATCGGCACCTTGCCGCTGGAGGGCTGCACCTCGCCCATGTCGTGCTTCAGCCGGTCCCACTCCTCGCCCATGATCGGCACGGTGAGCTCGTCGAAATGCAGCCCCGACTGCTTGACCGCGAGCCAGCCGCGCAAGGACCAGCTGGAATAGTTCTTGTTGCCGATGATGAGTTTCATGGGTCTGCGCTCCACCTGCGAGACGGGTTGTGCCGCTCCCCTAGGAATTCAGACTGGCACTGTCGAGGCTGAACGGGTTATCGGGCGGCGGCCACAAGGAGTTTGCGCAAATGACCCTGCCCCCCTTCCACCTCGCCTTCCCCGTCGATGACCTCACCGCCGCGCGCCGGTTCTATGGCGAGGTGATGGGCTGCGCCGAGGGCCGGTCGAGCGACGAGTGGGTCGATTTCGATTTCCACGGGCACCAGATCGTCGCCCACCTCGCGCCGGGGCAGGCGGGTGACCGCGCGAGCAACCATGTCGATGGCCACGGCGTCCCCGTGCCGCATTTCGGGCTGGTGCTGACGATGGAGGCATGGGAGGCGCTGGCCGAACGGCTGCGCGCGGGCGGCTGCGAGTTCGTGATCGCCCCGACCATCCGCTTCAAGGGCCAGGCGGGCGAACAGGCGACGATGTTCCTGCGCGATCCTTCCGGCAACGCGCTCGAGTTCAAGGCGTTCGCTAACCCGGCTAACCTGTTTGCCGTTTGATACGGCTAAATCGGGAAATTCACCAAGCAGGTTCCTATCCAAAGTTAGAAAAAGCCGCGGCATGGCTAACGAGTTGCTAACCATTTTTCCGTAGTTGCCCTGAGCATGACAACACATGCTCGCCTTTACGCTTCGTTTGCCACGATCATCGCTCCCGCCATGCTGGCCGGCTATGCCGCGCCCGCACTTGCCGGAGGCGTGACCGCAGGTACCCTCATCAAGAACACCGCGACCGCGGAATTCGACGAGGCCGGCACGCCGCGCACCGTCAATTCGAACACGGTCACCGTGCGCGTCGACGAACTGCTCGATGTGACCGTGACCTCGCTCGACACAGGTCCGGTCTCGGCACGCCGCGGCGATGCGGTGCTCACCTTCGAACTCACCAACCAGGGCAACGGCCCGGAAGCCTTCCGCCTCACCCCCGAAGCCGCCGTCGCCGGCAATGATTTCGACGTCACGATCCGCGCGGTCGCGATCGATAGCAACAACAACGGCACCTACGAGGACGGCATCGACCAGGTCCTCACCACCCCGCTCACCACTCCGGTTCTGGCCGCCGATGCGCGCCTCACCGTGTTCGTGCTCGTCACCGTGCCCGATAGCGCGACGGACGGCCAGACCAGCAATGTCGCTCTGGCCGCGCAGGCCGTGACCGGCACCGGCGCGCCCGGGACCACCTTCGCGGGCGCGGGCGTGGACGGCAGCGACGCGGTGGTCGGGACGACCGGCGCACTTGCCACCGCACGCGGCGCGCTCGTCAGCGCCATCGCCAGCGTCCAGCTCGTCAAGTCGGTAAGCCTGCGCGATCCCTTCGGCGGCAGCAGCGCCGTGCCAGGCGCGACCGCGACCTTCACCATCGAGGCGAATGTCAGCGGCAGCGGCAGCGTCGCCAACCTCGTGGTGACCGACATCATTCCGGCCGGAACGACCTACGTCCCCGGCTCGCTCGCGCTCGATGCAGGCGCGCTCAGCGATGCGGCCGATGCCGACGTGGGGACGGCTTCCGACACCGACGGCATCCGCGTGACGATCGGCGATGCGCCGGCCGGCTCGCGCCGCGCGGTGACCTTCAAGGTGACCATCGACAACTAGACCGACGACCAAAACCTGACGCCACACCAACGACATAAGACTCATCGGGGACCAGACCATGAAGCCTTTCGCCAAACTTCTCCTGACCTGCGCCGCTGCGGCGGCGCTGGCCGTTCCGACCCTGCCGCTCGCGGCGCAGGGCGCCCCCAGCGGCATGGCTTTCGACAGCGGCATCAAGGTCGAGAAGACCGTGACCGACGCCAGCGGCAAGCAGAGCGTCGAGCTCGTCGATCCGGAGACGATCGTGCCGGGTGACCGGCTGCTGCTCTTTACCGACTACACCAACACCGGGACCGAGGCGGCGACCAACATCGTGCTCAACAACCCGGTCCCCGACGCCGTCCGCCTCGCGCCCGACGCCGATCCGGCGCTCGACGTGTCGGTCGATGGCGGCAAGAGCTTCGGCAAGCTTGCCGCACTCACCATCACCAGTTCCGACGGGACCACGCGTCCCGCCACCCAGTCCGACGTGACCCACGTCCGCTGGGTGCTGGCGAGCATCGCCCCCGGGCAGAGAGGGCGGCTCTCCTATCCAGCCATCATCCGCTGACCGGCGGGCGATAACCGCCACGCCCCGCGGGCGGGACCAATCACGCGGGGTTAACACTCGGGACCACTATCATGAAGACCACCAAGCAGTTGCTGGGTGCGGTGAGCGCGTTTGCGCTCGTCGCGATGTCCAGCGCCCCCGCTATGGCCGCAGGGACCGCGGCGGGTACAAGCATCACCAACAACGTCTCCGTCAGCTTCAACGTCAACGGCGTCGCCCAGAACGCCCAGACCGCGTCCAACAGCTTCACCGTCGACCAGCGCGTGAACGTGACCGTGAACGCGATCACCACCCCCGTCAGCGTCTCGCCGAACCAGACCAACCGCGTTCTGGCCTTCGACGTGACGAACCTGTCGAACAGCACCACCGACCTCGCGCTGAGCGCCGCTCTGCGTGCCGGCACGGCGGCGAACATCAGCAATATCCGCATCTTCCGCGATCTCAACGGCAACCGTGCGCTCGATTCGAACGAGTTGACCGCCGGCGCGATCACCTACCTCGATGAAGTCGCTGCCGATGCGGTCGTCGCGGTGCTGGTCGTCTCCGACATCGGCATCAACGCGGTGAACGGCGACAACTTCGACGTCGCTCTGACTGCGGCCGCCCATGGTGCAGGCACCGCCAACACGCTCGGTACGCGTCTGCTGGCGACTTCGGGCGCCAACACCGCGGGCATCGACACCGTGCTGTTCGACGGCGCGGGCGTTTCGGATGCGGCCAA
>DASTHG010000252.1:0-5184 GCA_035718325.1 Gemmatimonadales bacterium
GGATGAAGTATTACATCCGCATCGGTGCCTCGCCGAAGATCGTGGAGATCGACGTGGACGGCGGCCGGGTGCTCGTCAACGGACAGCCACACGAGGCCCACCTCGCTCCCGTTCCGGGAACGCCGCTCTATCACCTGCTGCTCTCGGGCCAATCCTGGACCGTGGCGGCGCAAGCATTGACCGGCGTCGGCGATGGGGGCGGGCGGCGCTGGGCGTTGGGGGCGGTGGGGGAGCGGGTCGAAGTGGAGGCGGTGGACGAGCGGACGCGGGGCATCCAGGCGCTCACGTCGCGTCGCGAAGGGCGGCCCGGGGGCGGCGTCGTGCGCGCGCCGATGCCGGGGCTCGTGATCCGCCTCGAGGTGCACGAAGGACAGCGCGTCGCGCAAGGCGCGCCCCTGGTCGTCGTGGAAGCGATGAAAATGGAGAACGAGCTGCGCGCCCCGCGGGAGGGGCGAGTGGCGAAGATTCACGTAAAGCGGGGAGCGGCAGTGGAGCGCGGCGCGATCCTCGTCACCCTCGCCGATACGCTGGCGGAGCCGGAGGGGTAGCGTCGGCTACGAGATCTCCCGGATGTTCTTGATCGTGCCTTCGATGAGGTCCTTGCCGCTTTCACCCGAGTGGTACATCGCCGCCATGAAGCCGACCGTATTGGCGGCGGCCCCTTCCAGCTTCCAGACGCAGTTGTTGATGGTACAACCGCTGATCCCGCCGCCGTCGCCGCCGCTGTAGACCAGGATGCAGCGCACGAACGTGCAGCGCGCAAACAGCTTGCCGTCGAGCTCGATGCGCTGATCGCTGAAGCTCTGGTCGCGAAACTCCCGTACGCGCTTTCCGGAGAAGGGCCACATGGGGCGCATACCTTGTCGTATGGTGCCTCTCCCGGCAAGGGGGAGGTCACAACCTCCAAGTTGACAGCGGCTTAGAGTGCTGAGTATAGTTCAAGGCTGTCGATAATTCGGACACTTTTAGGGGTGGTATGAAGACCTTTACGCTGCGCAAAGAAGATGTGACGCATCACTGGTATGTGGTCGACGCGAGCGGGCAGCCGCTCGGCCGCCTGGCGAGTCGTGTGGCACAGGTGCTGCGCGGCAAGCACAAGCCGACCTTCACGCCTCATCTCAACAGCGGTGACGCGGTGATCGTCATCAACGCCGAGCAGGTGAAGTTGACGGGCCGCAAGGTGGAACAGAAGCGCTACTTCCGGCACACCGGGTACATGGGGCACGAGCGGTTCACGCCGGTGAAGAAACTGCTCGACCGGCATCCGGAACGGGTCATCGAGCGGGCGGTGTGGGGCATGCTCCCCAAGACGACGCTGTCCCGCCAGCACGTGAAACAGATGCTGAAGGTGTACGCGGGCCCGACCCATCCGCACGCGGCGCAGCAGCCACAACCGCTGCCGCTTGGGGAGGCGAAATGACGGTCACGCCGGAGCTGCGCTGGCACGCAGTGGGACGCCGCAAGGAGAGCGTCGCGCGTGTGTACCTGACGCCCGGATCGGGCAAATGGAACATCAACGGTCGTACGCTGGGGGACTTCTTCCCACGCGCATCGCTGGTGTCGCATATCCAGCAGCCGTTTACTGCGACCGACACGCTGGGCGCGTTCGACGTGAAAGGGATTTGCCGCGGCGGCGGGGTGACGGGTCAGGCGGGGGCGATGCGTATGGGAATCGCGCGCGCGCTGTGCCTCGCCGACGAGCGCCATCGCAAGAAGCTGCGCGAGCAAGGGCTGTTGACGCGCGACCCACGGGCGGTCGAGCGAAAGAAGCCGGGTCGAGCCGGAGCGCGGAAGCGGTTCCAGTTCTCGAAGCGGTAATGCAAGAACGCTATCGGCTATCGGCTATCAGCTATCTGCTGAGCCGGTAGCCGGTAGCCGGTAGCCGATAGCTGATAGCGTAGTAAACCCACACGTCGCTTGATCCCGCGCTGGGTCCTCCCCCTGGTGGTGAGGTGGCCCGGGAAGTGAGAGCGGCGGCGGACGAAAACCCAGAAAGGAAGTGCATGGCGCAGCCTCAGTTGCAGGAACTGCTGGAAGCCGGGGTCCATTTCGGGCACCAGACGCGGCGCTGGAATCCGAAGATGCGGCGGTTCATCTTCGCCGAGCGATCCGGCATCTACATCATCGATCTCCAGAAGACGTTGCGGCAGATCCAGGAGGCGCAGGAGAAGCTGCGTGAGGTTGTGCTGCGCGGCGAGGGCGTGCTGTTCGTCTGCACCAAGAAGCAGCTCAAACTGATCATCCAGGCCGAGGCGCAGCGGGCGGGCGGGTTCTGGGTCACCGAACGCTGGCTCGGCGGCACGTTGACCAACTTCCAGACCATCAAGCGGCAGATCAAGCGGCTGAAGGAGCTGGAGCAGGGGGCGGCTGAGGGCGAGTTCGAGCATTACACGAAGAAGGAGCAGTTGCTGCTCGACCGCGAGCGCGTGAAGCTCGACAAGAACCTCTCCGGGATCAAGCAGATGAACCGCCTGCCGGGGGCCCTCTTCGTAGTAGACGCGAAGAAGGAGCGCATCGCGGTCGCCGAGGCGAACAAACTCGGGATTGCCGTGGTGGCGATCGTCGACACCAACGCCGATCCCGATTTGATCACGGTGCCGATCCCCGGCAACGACGATGCGATCCGGGCGGTCTCGCTCGTGACCCAGGCGATCGCCGATGTGATTGCCGAGGCGCGTCGCCAACAGCCGCTGCGGGAGCCGTCGGAGGATGGGGAGGCAGTGACGTACTCCACCGAGACGGGAGTCGAAGCGGAAGCGGAAGGCGATCGCAAGAAGCGGCCGGCGCGGCGTAAACGGCGGCCCAAGCCCGAAGCGATCGCGGCGCGTCTCAAGGCAGAGGATACGCCGGCTGCGGCGGAGCCGGCCACCGGGAGCGAGCCCTAACCAGACGGGAAGGGGAAGCCACCCGGCAGTCGATCAACAGCCGCCGCCCTGCGAGCCGACGAGCTCGCGAGGGCGGCGTTCTTATGAGGAGTGACGAAAGGTGACGACCGTGAAAGAGATTCCCGCGAAGTTGGTTGCCGAGCTCAGGGCCAAGACCGGTGCCGGCATGATGGACTGCAAGAAGGCGCTCGAAGAGGCCGCTGGCGACATGGCAAAGGCGGAGGAAATCCTGCGCGTCAAGTACGCCGGGAAGGCCGAGAAGCGCGCCGCCAAATCCGCGGGTGAGGGCCTGATCGAGTCCTACATCCACTTCAACGGTGAGATCGGGGTGCTGGTGGAGTTGAACTGTGAGACCGACTTCGTGGCCCGCACCGACGACTTCAAGCAGCTGGCGAAGGACATCGCGCTGCAGATCGCGTCGGCGAAGCCCGTCGCCGTCCACGTCGAAGACCTCCCGACCGAGGTCCTCGAGCGGGAGCGGCGCATTTACGAGGCCCAGGTCGCCGAGCAGAAGAAGCCGGAGAACATCCGGGGCAAGATCGTCGAGGGGATGCTCAAGAAGTATTACGAGGACAACGTCCTGCTGGAGCAGAAGTTCATCAAGGACGACAAGCAGACTGTCGGCGACCTGGTCCGGGCGCTCGCCGCGAAGACCGGAGAGAAGGTCGACGTGCGCCGTTTCGCCCGCTTCCAGCTCGGGGGCGCCTGAGTGGCGCAGCCGGTATATCCCAGGGCGCTTCTCAAGATTTCCGGAGAAGCGCTCGCGGGGTCACTCGGTTCCGGAATCGACTTCGGCGTCGTCGACCGGCTGTCCGACGAGTTACAGCAGGTGGCGGCGTCGGGCGTGCAGCTGGGGCTCGTCGTGGGCGGGGGGAACATCGTCCGCGGAGCGACGGCGAGCGACAAGGGCATGGATCGCGTCTCGGCCGATTACATGGGCATGCTCGCGACGGTGATCAACGCGCTGGCGCTGCAGGATATTCTGGAGAAGAAGGGACTCAACACCCGCGTCATGAGCGCCATCCGGATGGAGGAGCTGGCCGAGCCATACATCCGGAGGCGCGCCGTGCGCCACCTCGAGAAGGGCCGGATCGTGATCTTCGCGGGGGGCACCGGGAATCCGTATTTTTCGACGGACACGGCGGCCGTGCTGCGCGCCCTCGAGATGGAGTCGCGCGTGATTCTGAAGGCGACCAATGTCGACGGCATCTATACGGCGGATCCGAAGAAGGATCCGAAGGCAAAGTTCATCGCCGAGCTGACCTTCCAGCAGGCGCTGGTCAAGGGTTACGCCGTGATGGATGCCAACGCGTTTGGACTGTGCAAAGAAAATCGGCTGCCGATCGTGGTGTTCAACATCAACCAGCCCGGCGCGACGGCCAGGGTACTGGCCGGGGAGCGCGTCGGCACCATCGTCCAATGACGCTCGCGGATCATCTCAAGCAGGCTCGGGCTGCGATGGACAAGGCGGTGGAAGCGGTGCGCCGTGAGTTCTCCACCGTGCGGACGGGAAAAGCGACGACCTCGCTGCTCGACCTCGTCAGGGTCGATGCGTACGGCAGCGAGATGCCGTTGAATCAGGTGGCCAGCGTGGCGGCACCGGAACCGAAGCTCCTCACCGTGCAGCCATGGGACAAGTCGCTGCTCAAGGCCGTCGAAAAGGCGATTCTGGCGTCCGATCTCGGACTGAACCCCGCCAACGACGGCAACATCATCCGCATCCCGTTGCCGCCGCTCACCGAGGAGCGTCGCAAAGAGCTGGTGAAGGTGATCCACAAGTTCGCCGAGGAGGGGCGCGTGGCGATCCGCCACGCCCGTACCGAGGCGATCGGCCGGATCAAGAAGGCGGAGCACGTGTCCGAGGACGAAAAGAAGCACAGCGAGAAGGAGGCGCAGAAGCTGCACGACGATCACCTCAAGCTGGTCGAAGAGGCGGTGAAGGGGAAAGAGGCCGAGATCATGGAAGTCTGATGGCCGATGACCTGCTGGCGCAGATCCGGCTCAACGGCGCCGTGCCGCGGCACGTCGCCATCATCATGGACGGGAACGGGCGTTGGGCCCGGGGGCGGCACCTGCCGCGCACGCTGGGGCATCGCGCCGGCATGAAGGCGGTGCGCGAGGCGCTCGAGGGCGGCATCGAAGTCGGTCTCGAGGTGCTCACCCTGTTCGCGTTCTCCGAGGAGAACTGGAAGCGACCGGCGAACGAGATCTCCGCCCTCATGGACCTGCTGGAGGAGTACGTCGGCAGGGAAATCGACGAGTTGGTGGGGCAGGGCGTGAAGGTCTCGGTGCTGGGTGA
>DASTHG010000253.1:0-7305 GCA_035718325.1 Gemmatimonadales bacterium
GTGCGCGAGGCGGCGCCGGTCGTCGTGACGCGCGGTGCGAAGGGCGACGCGCACTTCGGCCGTTTTGTGGTGCGCTGGGCGCCCGCGACGGCGCCGAAGCAGTTGTCGCGCATCGCGTGGCGCACGTGGATCCGCGCCGGAGCGTGGGCCGTGCGGGGGCCGCGCCCGGGCGATGTGATCGCGCCGATCCGCGGCGTGGGCCATCGCGAGCTGCGGCGCGTGCTGATGGATGCGCGGGTGCCGCGCGGGGCGCGGCCGGGGTACCCGGTGCTGGTGCGGGGTGAAACCATTCTCTGGGTCCCGGGCATCTGTCGCGGTGCGGACGCGGTGCCGCGGCCGGGAACCCGTGCAGTGAGGGTCGATGTTACCGAGCACTGAGACCGAACGGCAGCTGGGCGGAACGAAGCTGGCCAGGATCGTCTACGATGCGGAGACGATCGCGCGGCGCGTCGCCGAGCTGGGGCGAGAGATCACCGCCGCCTATCCCGACGGCGAGCTGCTCGTGCTCGGTCTGTTGAAAGGAAGTTTCATCTTCTTGAGCGACCTGGTGCGGCGCATCGACCGGCCGCTGCAGGTGGATTTTCTGGTTGCGGCGAGTTACGGCGCCGGAACGGTCTCGAGCGGCGACGTGCGCCTCTTGTATGACCCCGAGACGGCGCTGGCCGGGCGACATATCCTGCTCGTCGAGGACATCGTCGACACCGGGCGGACGCTGAATCGTCTGGTGGATTTGTTGCGCGAGCGGCGTCCCCGGAGTCTTGAAATGTGTGCGCTGCTCCATAAGCACGTGGCCGAACATCTGGTGCTGGAGCCCAAATTCGTCGGATTCGACGCCCCGCGGGCGTTTTTGGTGGGCTATGGGCTCGACCATTCGGAGAACTTCCGGCACCTGTCTTATATTGCGAGTCTGACCTGACATGACCAACCGCGTTCCCCCGCCCCCGCGGGAATTTCAGTGGAGCCGCATGCTGCGGACGCTCTCGTTCTGGGCGTTCCTCATCGTGGGCACCGTGCTGCTGGTGCAGCTGGCCGCCCGCACGCGGCAGGATACCGCCGAGATTTCCTATTCCGATTTCATCCAGCAGGTCGATTCGCAGAACGTGAAGCGCGTCGAGATCACCGAGCGGCAGCGGATCAAGGGCGACCTCAATCACCCGATCCTCGTCAACCGCAAGGAAGCGGAGCACTTCACGACGCTCTTGCCGTTCGAGTCGAGCGAGACGTGGGTCGCGTCGCTGCGCGCCAAAGGCGTCGACGTGAACGCCAAGGATCTGCGACCGTCGTTCGGCGTGATCTTCATCAATTTCCTGCCGTACCTCCTGATGCTCGGCCTCATCCTCTTCATGGTGCGGCAGATGCAGCAGGGGGGGAACCGCGCGTTCGCGTTCGGCAAATCGAAGGCCAAGCTGCTTTCCGGCGACACGCCCAAGGTCACCTTCACCGACGTGGCCGGGTGCGATGAAGCGAAGCAGGAGCTCGAAGAGATCATCGACTTCCTCAAAGACCCGCAGAAGTTCCAGCGCCTGGGAGGCCGGTTGCCGAAGGGGGCGCTGCTCATCGGTCCGCCGGGAACGGGAAAGACGCTGCTCGCCAAAGCGGTGGCGGGCGAGGCGGGGCGGCCGTTCTTCTCGATGTCGGGCTCCGACTTCGTCGAGATGTTCGTGGGCGTGGGCGCCTCGCGCGTGCGCGACCTGTTCGAGCAGGGCAAGGCGCACGCGCCGTGCATCATCTTCATCGACGAAATCGACGCCGTCGGCCGGCACCGCGGCGCGGGGCTGGGTGGCGGCCACGACGAGCGCGAACAAACGCTCAATCAGCTGCTGGTGGAGATGGACGGCTTCGAATCCAACGACGGCGTGATCCTGCTCGCCGCCACGAACCGGCCCGACATCCTCGATCCGGCGCTGCTGCGGCCGGGGCGCTTCGACCGCCAGATCGTCGTCGACATGCCCGACGTGAAGGGGCGTGAGCAGATCCTGCGCGTGCACACGCGCAAGATTCCACTGGCGCAGAGCGTCGACCTCGAGCCGATCGCCCGGGGGACTCCCGGTCTGTCCGGCGCCGAGCTGTCCAACATCGTGAACGAGGCGGCGTTGCTCGCGGCGCGTCGCAACAAGCAGGCCGTCGACATGGCCGACCTCGAGGACGCGAAGGACAAGGTCATGCTCGGCCTCGAGCGCAAGAGCATGGTGCTGACCGAGGAAGAGCGGAAGCTCACCGCGTACCATGAAGCGGGACACGCGATCGTCGGGCTCACCGTCCCGGGGATCGACCCGATTCACAAGGTGACGATCGTGCCGCGAGGCCGTGCGCTGGGCATCACCTTCTTCCTGCCGGAGAAGGACCGCCGCAACGTGACCCGGCAGTGGCTGCTTGGCCAGCTGGCGATGTCCTACGGCGGGCGTGTCGCCGAGGAAGAGGTGTTCGGTGCCGACAAGGTGACGACCGGCGCCTACTCCGACATCCAGCAGGCCACGGAGATGGCCCGCCGCATGGTGACGCAGTTCGGGATGAGCGACGCCGTGGGACCGATCGCCGTCGGCGATCGTGAGGCCGAGATTTTCCTCGGCCGCGAGGTGGTGCAGCGCCGCGAAGTGTCCAATCGCACCGCCGAGCTCGTCGACACCGAGGTCAGGCGGCTGCTCGGAGAGGCGTACGAGCGCGCGCGCAAGATCCTGTCCGAGCGTCGCGATGTGTTGGATCGCCTGGCGCAGGCGCTGCTGGAGCGCGAGACGCTCGATCGCTCGGACGTCGAGCTGGTGATGGCGGGCAAGCCCCTGCCGCCCGTGACGCCGCCGTCGTCACCGCCGCTGCCCGCCGAGCCGCGCAAGCCCGTAGTGCAGCCCGTGCGTGGTCCCGTGCTGGGGAACCCGCCTCCGGAGCCCGCCGGGGCGTGAGGGTGACGGCGCTCGCGACGCACGGCCCCCTTCGGGCGGCGGTGCGCGCGGCGCTCACGGCGCGCGGCTGGGATCCCGAGCGATCCCGCTTCGCCGCGGCGGGTCTGTCGCAGCTCGCTTTGCTTCTCGAAGACATCGACGAAGCGGTGCGCGAAGCCCTGGTGCGCTGGTCGGCGCGCAGCGGCGTCGACGTGCTCACCGGCGACGGATGGGCGCTCGTCGTCGGCGTGGCGAGCCGGCTCGCCGTGCTGGCGCGGCCCGACCGCGCGCCGCCCGAGCTGCATCCGATCGTCGCCGATGTGGCGCAGTGGTTCGCGGAGTACGCCGAGCCGCCGCGGCACTGGTCGATCGCCGGGGGCGAGCTGTCCCTCGACGAGCCGGTGCTGATCGGGATTGTGAACGTGACGCCGGACAGTTTTTCCGACGGGGGACGTTTCACGCACCGCGACGCCGCCTTGGACCACGCTGCAAAACTGAAAGCGGATGGCTGTCAGCTGCTCGACGTCGGTGGCGAGTCCACGCGTCCTGGAGCTACTCCCGTCACGGCGTCCGACGAGATCGCTCGCGTCGTCCCCGTGATCGAAGCGATGGTGGCGCGAGGTCTCGGTCCCGTGTCGGTCGACACGCGCAAAGCGGTGGTGGCGCGACGGGCGTTGGACGCCGGGGCGGCGGTCGTGAACGACGTCTCGGGACTCTCGTTCGATGCGGAGCTGGGGGCGGTGGTGGCCGCGAGCGGTGCGGGGGTTATTCTGATGCACATGCGGGGGACGCCCGACACGATGGACTCGCTCGCCTGTTACGAGCACGTAGCTGTCGACGTGGCCCGCGAGCTGCGCGCATCGGTCGACCGGGCCGAGGCCGCGGGTGTCTCGGTGGATCACATCGTGCTCGATCCCGGGTTCGGATTCGCCAAAACGGCGGCCCAGAATTTTCAGCTGTTGGACGAGTTGGCCACGATCACAGGCCTCGGGCTTCCTGTGCTCGTCGGGCCATCGCGCAAACGGTTCCTCGGTGCTGCCACCGGCCGCGCGGTCGAAGACCGCGACCGTGCGACGGCCGTGGCGTGCGCGCTGGCCTGGGAGCGCGGCGCGCGCCTGTTCCGCGTCCATGACCCTGGTCCAGCACGAGAGGCCCTCGCCGTCGCCCGTGCCCTCGAGGGGGCGGATTCATGAATCTGGATGCCTACCGTTTCCTGATCCCCAGGCTGTGGCCGGACGCCGTCGAGATTTTGCTCGTGGCGTTCGTGATCTACCGCTTCCTCCTCTTCCTCGTGGGGACGCGGGCGATTCAGATCGTCGTCGGTCTCGTCATTCTCTCGCTCGCCTACTTCGCCGCGGTGCTCGCCAAGTTCACGATGGTGAGCTACCTGCTCGGCGTCGTGTTCACCTTCGCCCCCTTTGCCGCCGTCGTGATGTTCCAGCCGGAGCTGCGCAACGCGCTCGCCCGGCTCGGTCAGTCGCGTCTGATGCGCGCGTTTTCGCGCGGCAACCGACAATCGGTGGCGGAGGAAGTGTCGGAAGCGCTCGACCGTCTCGCGCGCGCCGGCACCGGAGCGATCATCGCCGTCGAGCGCGATCTCGCCCTCGACGAATACTTGCCGTCCGGCGTGCCGATGGAGGCGAAGGTGTCGGCGGCGCTGCTCACGACGATCTTCACTCCCTACTCGCCGCTGCACGACGGCGCCGTCGTGGTGCGCGGCGACCGCATTGTCGGGGCGGGGGTCGTGCTGCCCCTCACCCAGTACCGGGTGGCCGACAAATCGCTCGGGACCCGCCACCGGGCGGCGCTGGGGCTTTCCGAGGAGACCGATGCCACGATTCTCGTGGTCTCCGAAGAGACGTCCACCATCTCGATCGCTTCGTCCGGCAAGCTGTACCGGCCGCTCTCCGCCGAGCAGGTGCGGGACGTCCTCTCAGGGGGGACCAGGCTCGAAAGTCTCGTCGGGACAGCGGCTTAAGCTATTGTATAGCCTCAGGCCTATCGGTATTTTCCCCAGTCTATGAGTTTTGCCGGCCTGGCCGAGCGGCTCGCCCGTATTCGGGCCGAGATCGCGCGAGCCCAGGCGGCGGGCGGGTGGACGCATCCCGTCACGATCGTCGCCGTGACCAAGGGTTTCGGCCCGGACGCCGTGCGGGCCGCGCGCGCCGCCGGGCTCCCGGACGTGGGAGAGAACCGGGTGCAGGAGGCGCTCGACAAGATGGCCGCGGAGCCGGATCGCGGTCTGGTCTGGCATCTGATCGGGCATCTGCAGCGCAACAAGGCTCGGCACGTCGCCGGTCGCTTCGCGCTGGTGCACTCGCTCGACTCGATCGACCTGGCGGAGGAGCTGGCGAAGCGGGCGGAAGTCCAGGGGACGCGGCAGCGGGTACTGGTACAGGTGAACGTTGCAGGGGAAGTGCAAAAAAGCGGCTGTGCGCCCGCCCTTGTTCCCGCGCTGGTCCAGCGGGTGGCGGCGCTCGAGTCACTGGAGCTTGAAGGACTGATGACGATGGCGCCGCTCACCGGCGACCTTGCTCGCCAGCGGGACACCTTCCGCGGCCTGCGTCGGTTGCGCGACGCCCTGCAGGAGGAGGGCACATGGCTACCGAACCTCTCGATGGGGATGTCCGACGACTTCGCTACAGCGGTCGAGGAGGGAGCAACGGTGATCCGCTTGGGTACCGCCCTGTTCGGCCCGAGGACAACGGGGTGAGCGATCCCTCGTTTCACCTGACTCCCCTCGACGTGCGGCGGCAGGAGTTCCGCCGCAGTCTGCGCGGCTATGAGCCTCTCGGTGTGGAAGACTTCCGCATGCGCGTCGCCGACGAGCTGGAGCGCGTATCGCGCGAGAAGTCGGTGCTGGAGGAGCGCGTAGCGGCACTCACCGAGCAGCTGCGCGTGTTCCGCGAGCGCGAGACGGCGATGAACGAGGCGCTCGTCGCCGCGCAGCAGCTGCGGGAAGAGACGCGCGCGTCGGCGGAGCGGGAAGCCCAGGTGATCATGCACGAGGCGCAGGCGGAGGGCCGGCGGCAGGTGGACGAGGCCGGGCGTGCGCAAGAGCGGGCGCAGCAAAAAATGGTCGAGATCCAGCGCCAGTTCGCCGGTTACCTCGCGGGATTTCGGGCGTTGCTCGAGCGCCAGATCGCCGAGCTGCGAGCGCTGGAGGGTGACAACGGGTGACCGTCGCGGCGGCCGTGCAGGCGATCCGCGCCCGCACCGGCACAACGCCCGAGGTGGCGATCATTCTGGGGACGGGACTCGGCGCGCTCGCCGAAGCGATCCAGGTCGACGTGGAAATTTCCTATTCCGAGATTCCGGGATTTCTGGTGCCGACGGTCGAGACGCACAGCGGCCGGCTGCTGTGCGGCACGCTGGAACACCGGCCCGTGGTGGCGATGCAGGGACGGTTTCACCGCTATGAGGGCTACGACCTCGATGCGGTGACGGCGCCGGTGCGCGTGCTGCGCGCGCTCGGCGCGCAGACGCTGATCGTCTCCAACGCGTGCGGCGGGATGCACCCCGAGTGGGCGGCGGGCGACGTCGTGATTCTCGCCGACCACGTGAACCTGATCGGCGACAATCCACTGGTGGGGCCGCACGACTCCGCCGGGCCCCGCTTTCCGGACCTGACCACGGCTTACGACACCGAGCTGCGCGCTCTGGCGCGCACCGTTGCCCTGGAGCAGGGGATCATCGTGCGAGAAGGGACGTACGTCGCGGTGGCGGGCCCCAATCTCGAGACGCGCGCCGAGTACCGGCTGCTGCGGGCCTGGGGTGCCGACGTCGTCGGGATGAGCACCGTTCCGGAGGTGATCGTCGCGCGTCAGGAAGGCATGCGCGTGCTCGGTCTGTCGATCATCACCGATCTCTGTCTCCCCGACGCGCTCGAACCGGCCACGGTCGAGCGGATCATCGCCGTCGCCCGCGGCGCGGAGCCGCGCCTCGCCGCGGTCGTGCGCGGCGTCATCGCCCGCCTCAACTGATGGCGTACCCACCGCTTTCGGTCACCGAGCGTGCCGACACGCTCGAGCGCCAGCTGCTCGCGACGTGGAAACACGAGCGGCTGTTCGCGCGCGTGCAGGAGGCGACGCGCTACGGACCGCCGTTCGTGTTCTTCGAGGGACCGCCCACCGCCAACGGCCGCCCCGGCATTCACCACGTGTTCGCGCGCACCATCAAGGACATGGTGTGCCGCTACCACACGATGCTGGGGCAGGGGGTGACTCGGATCGCGGGGTGGGACACCCACGGCCTGCCGGTGGAGATCGAGGTCGAGAAGTCGCTGAACATCTCGGGCAAGCAGCAGATCGAGGAGTTCGGCATCGAGAAGTTCAACCAACTGTGCCGCGAGAGCGTCTTTACCTACAAGACCGACTGGGAAGCGCTGTCGGATCGCATCGCCTATTGGCTCGACTACGAGCATCCCTAC
>DASTHG010000254.1:0-2569 GCA_035718325.1 Gemmatimonadales bacterium
CTACTGATCACAGAGCGAGCGTGCCGCAGCCCAGCTCGGCCAGCGCGCGAGCCACCTCTCCGGCGTGCGCTTGATCGAGGCAGACAGCCACGACGGCGCCGCCGGAGCCGGTGTAGTTCGCGCCGGCGCCAAGTGCCCGGGCGCGCTCGACAAGCTCCACATGCCTGGGATCGAGTGCGACCAGCCGGCGACGGACGTCGAAGCTCTCGTCCGCGGCACGCGCGAGCCGCTCGTGGTCCCCGGCGACCAGGGCCGCGCGGGCGGCGCGGGCGAGCTGAGCAAGCTCCTTCATCCCGGCCACCGCGGTCGCGTCCCCGGTCTTGAGCCTCGTACGGAGCGAGGCGTGCACGTCGCCCGAGTCCTGGGCCGCGTCCGCGCGCCAGGCGACGACGAGGGGAGGCAGAAGCGCCGAGGCGAGTTGCTCGTACGCCCCGCCGTCGCCGAACTCCATGAACACCAGCCCGCCGTACGCCTGCGCGACGCGGTCCTGCAGGCCTGCCGCGATTCCGAGGTCCTCTGTCTCGATCGCGAGCGCCAGCTCCGCCATTGGCGCCGGACCGAGCGCGGTGCCGTGGAGCGCGCAGAGCGCCCGCAGGACCGCGATCACGATTGCGCTCGATCCGCCCAACCCGACGCCGCGCGGGACCGACGTTCGCCACCGCACCGCCGTAGCGAGCGCCGCCGCGTCGAGCTCCGATGAGAAGCGCCGCACTGTCGCCTCCACCAGCTCGCTTGCCGGCTCTACGACCAGCGTCTCCGCACGGCGCGCGAACGCCTCGGCAACGAGCGCGTCGAGTGTCACCGCAAGCACGGCACCTCCAAACGCGTCTGATGGGTTTCCCGCCAGCGCCGCGCGCGCATGCGCCGCTGCGTGAGCGGCTGCCTCAGCCATCGAGCAGCTGGGCGCGCGCGCGGCGCGATCCTCCGAAGCGCCGATCGTCGAGCGCACACTCGAGAAACGCGGCGCGGTAGCTCTTGGGCGAACCGATAACTTGCCGGCGCCGCCCGGCCGGCAGCGGCACGGCGAGCACCCTCCCGCCTTGGACGATCAGCTCACGCAGGGCATCCGTAAGCTGCGCCTCGCCGCCGCCGCCGCCGCCTGGCTGGGTGTCGCGCAGCGCGGGCATCTGAGGGGATCTTGCCGAACTTCGGCATTCGTCCCGCCAGGGTGATCGTCGATCTCCTTCGATTTCATCGCGGGTCGGCGCGCGTTCGACAACGTGCAAGTCGATTGGAAGAGAAAAAGCCAGCGGTTGCAACCACAGGCTCCATAGAGGTGCATCCTTGGTTGTCAGACAAGACGACAGGGGGCGGTGAGAGGAGCAGCTACCGCCGCGCCGAGTGACGGGACGGTCGCTCAGACAAGCATCCCGGCAGAAACCGCATCAAACGGTGATGACGATCTTGCCTCGTGCGCGGCCGGCTCTGAGATAGCGGATCGCCTCGGGAACCTCGTCGAGCGCGAACGTCCTGTCGACGACCGGGCTGATCAGACCGGCTTCGAGCAGCTTCCGCAACTCCTCCAGGTCCTGCCTGCGCTCCTTTGAGATGAAGAAGCCCAGCTTTTGGCGGACGAAGGGCGAGAGCGCCGACGCCCGCAGTTGACGGCGGATACCGAGCCAGTTGCCCGCATCTTCTGCCCCGACGATCACCAGCGTTCCTCGCGGTGTCAACGCACGGCGGAGTTGGGTGAGGGAGCGGTTGCCGGCGATGTCGAGGATCACGTCGTAACGGCTGCGGCCGTCGGCGAAGTCTTCCTTGGTGTAGTCGATCACGTCGTCGGCACCGATCGAGCGCACCAGCTCAGCTTTCGCAGTGCCGCAGACACCGGTGACCTTTGCCCCATCCGCCTTCGCGATCTGCACTGCGAATGTCCCAACGCCTCCGCCCGCACCGATGATCACGACGTGCTGACCGGCCTCGACCTTGCCGTGGTCGCGAACCGCCTGCAGGGCGGCGTATCCAGAGATCGGTGTGGCGGCGGCCTGCTCGAAGCTCACCTTGTCTGGCTTCGCCGCGAGACGGTCGGCGCGGGCGACGGCATACTCGGCGAAGGAACCACGGCAGGTCCCGAATACTTCGTCCCCAGGCTGAAACGGGCCTCCGTTTGTACCGACCGCCTCGACGCGTCCGGCCACGTCGTATCCGAGCAATGGGTTCTTCGGCGCACGAATGCCAAAGCCCGCGAGGCGCATCACGTACGGCATCCCCGCCATCAGGTGCCAGACGCCCTGGTCGACGCCCGCCGCAACTACGCGCACCAACACCTCACCGTCTCCCGCGACCGGCTCGGCGGTGTCCCTGACACGTAGGACGCCGACAGAGCCGTATGCGTCCCGAACGACCGCCTTCATCGTCTGCCCATCCTCTCAGCTGGGCGCCGTCTCAGCGGTCATTGAGCCCGCGCCGGTGGATCGCCGCAACTCGCAGCCGCCGTCCATCGCCCCGTAGGCCGCCCCTCGTGGGGGGAAAGACCCGCTCTGGTGACATTCCCGCACGCTGGCCCAGGGGAGTTCCGCTACCAGAGCCTATTCTGGGCGGTAGACCTCCGCCCCCAGGCACTGGGATG
>DASTHG010000255.1:0-11146 GCA_035718325.1 Gemmatimonadales bacterium
GTTTGTCGGTCGACGATGCCCGCGAGAACCTGCGCGCCTCGGTATTGCCGCGCCTCGTGCTGGCGCATCTCATCGAGCTGCCTCCCGAATGGCGCGACGACGCCGTCATCGCGCTGGCCCCCGACCTGTGGGCCGCCATCGCGCCACAGCGGGAGGCCACGGTCGAGGAGCTGCTCACGGCCGCGGCGCGCACGCTGGAGCGGGCCGAAGCGCGCGCCACGCCACCGCCCAGAGTTGCCGGCGGCAGCCGCATCGAGAGCCAGGGGCTCGTGAAAGCCTACAAGGGGCGCCGCGTCGTCGACGACGTGAGCGTCGCCCTGGGACAGGGCGAGATCGTCGGATTGCTGGGACCCAACGGCGCCGGCAAGACGACGACCTTCTACATGTTCACGGGCCTGGTGCGCCCCGATCATGGCACCATCCGACTCGACGGCATCGACATTACGGCCGAACCGATGTTTCGCCGTGCGCGGGCCGGACTCGGCTACCTCGCCCAGGAGCCCTCGGTGTTCCGGCGCCTGACCGTCGAGGAGAACGTCGCCGCGATTCTCGAGACGTTGCCGCTCACCACCGCCGAACGCGCCGCGCGCCTCGAGCGGCTGCTCGACGAGCTGGGCGTGAAGCACCTGCGGCGCCAGAAAGCGTTCCAGCTGTCGGGCGGTGAGCGGCGCCGCCTCGAGATCACCCGGGCACTCGTCACCCAGCCCAAGTTCCTGCTGCTGGACGAGCCGTTCGCGGGCGTGGATCCGATCGCGGTGCACGACATCCAGACCATCGTGGCGGGGCTGCGCCAGCGCGGCATCGGCGTCTTGATCACCGACCACAACGTCGAGCAGACGCTCGATATCGTCGATCGCGCCTACATCATGTTCGAAGGCCGTGTCCAGGTGTCCGGAACCGTCACCGAGCTGGTGTTCGATGATCGGGTAGCGGAGCGCTACCTCGGGCCGACCCTCACCGCCCGCCTGCGTGCCCGGCTGGGGAACGGGAACCCTCGAACCCCGCCGACGTCACCCGCTGGGGCCGCCGCGTGAAACCAGGGCTCTCGCAGCACCAGGGACTGCGCCAGGACCTGCGCATCAATCCACGCCTGTTCCAGGCGATGGATCTCCTGTACATGCCGCTGCTCGACCTGCAACAGCATTTGAAGCAGGAGCTCCTGGGGAACCCGTTCCTGGAGCTGGTCGAGACCGAGGACGATCCCGAGACGCCGCAGACGGCCGCGGCCGAGAAGGAGCAAATCGAGCAGGAGAAGAAGGGTGACGACGAGCCCGACTGGGAAGGGATCTTGCTCGATGACGGCGCCGAGGCGATGTCCGCGCCGCGCGACATGAGCGAGGCTCGGGAATACACCGAGCCGGTCTCGGTGGAGATGCGGGATCTGTCGGACCACTTGAAGGAACAGGTCCAGATGCTGGACCTCTCGCCACGACAGCGCCTGCTGGCCGAGGAGTTCCTCGGCAACATCGCCGAGGACGGCTACCTCGGCTCGCCCCTCGAGGAGATCGTCAAGGGTGCGAACCAGCTGCTGGAGGAGTTCGCCGTCGAGCGCGAGGAAGAAGTGGTCGTCCAGCCGTACACGATGGCGGAAGCAGAAGCGATGCTTCGCACCATGCAGATGTTGGACCCGCCCGGAGTCTGCGCACGCGATCTGCGCGAGTGCCTGTTGCTGCAGCTCGAGGACAAGAAACAGACCGACACCCTGGCCTATCGTCTCGTGAAGGAGGCCTGGGAAGACTTGAAGAACCACCGCTGGAGCGATCTCGGGAAGCGCTTCGCGATCGACCCGTCGGAGGTGCAGAAGGTCGCCGATGTCCTCGCCAAGCTCGACCCCAAACCCGGCCTGCAGTACTCGGCGGCGAACGACACCTACATCACCCCCGATCTCACGGTCGAGAAGATCGGGAACCAATATCATGTGACGCTGAACGACGGCGGGCTGCCGCGGCTGCGCATTTCGAAGACGTACCAGGACATCGCGCGGGACCGCAAGAAATTCCAGGGCGAGAACAAGGAATTCATCAACCAGCGGCTCAACAGCGCCCACTGGATGATCCAGGCGATCGAGCAGCGCCGCCAGACGATGCTCAAAGTCATGAACTTCATCGTCGACCGGCAGCGCGAATTCTTCGAAAAGGGCGTCGAGTACCTGCGCCCGCTCACGCTGCGCGAGGTCGCCGACGTCATCAACATGCACGAGAGCACCGTCAGTCGCGTCACCAACGAGAAGTACGTGCAGACGCCGCGCGGCCTCCTGCCGCTCAAGTTCTTCTTCTCGAGCGGCCTGCAGACCTCGAGCGGCGAGGACGCGAGCGCCCGCTCGATCAAGGCGCAGATCCAGAAGATGGTGTCGGAGGAGCAGCCCAAGAACCCGCTCACCGATCAGCAGATCGTGGAGATGTTCGGCATTCGCGGAGTGCGGATCGCGCGCCGCACCGTCGCGAAGTACCGCGACCAGCTCAACATTCTCCCCGCGCGCATGCGGCGCCGCCTGTGAGTCTCGCGACCGGAAACGGCGGCGCGCGGCCCGACGTCAGCATCCTCGTGCCCGCCAAGGACGAGGCCGAGAACCTCCCGGAGCTGGTGCGGCAGGTGCGCGAAGCATTGTTGCCGCAATCGTTCACCGGCGAGCTCGTGGTGATCGACGACGGCAGCCGTGACGACACGCCCGCCGTGTTGCACCGCCTGGCGGCGCAACACCCCTTCCTGCGCGTCGTCACCCACCGTTCGCAGCGCGGTATCGCCGACGCGCTGAAGAGCGGGGCGGACGCCGCGACGGGACGCGTGTTCGTCTTCTGGCCCGCCGATCTGCAGTACCTCCCGGCGGACATTCCGGGCATCGTGGCCCCGGTGCTCGCCGGGGAGGCGGACATCGTCACCGGCACGAAGCAGGGCCATTACGAAAAGCGCTTCGTCTCCTGGGTCTACAACGGGTTGTGCCGCTGGCTGTTCGGCGTGCGCGTGACGGATCTCAATTCGGTGAAGGCGTATCGCCGTGAGGTGATGGACGTCGTGCCGATGCGTCCCGATTGGCACCGCTTCATGGTGGTGATCGCAGCCGGGGAAGGGTACCGGCTCGCCGAGCGGCCGGTCCCGTTGCATCCGCGCCAGGCGGGGAAATCGAAGTTCGGGATCGGACGTATTCCCATCGGGATGCTCGATCTTCTGTCGGTGTGGTTCCAGCTGCGCTTCGGCCGCAAGCCGATGCTGTTCTTCGGCGTCACCGGAGCAGTGCTCGTGCTGCTCGGCTTCCTGGTGGGCGTCTATGAGTTCATCGAGCGCTACGTGTACCAGCAGGGCAACCGGGCGTTTCTCTATCTGGTGTTGCTGCTCGTCATCGCGGGATTGATTCTCTTCGGCTTCGGGTTCGTGGGGGAGATGGTGGCGGGACAACGGGAGGAAATCCGGGCGCTGCAGCGAGACCTCGACCGACTGCGCCAAGTGTAGCAACTGGCGGAGGTGACTCGGGGCGGTAGATCAGGGGTGTCGTCGTATCGGGAGGAGCTCATGAGCCGTCACTTATGGTCCCACCGTGCAACGATCACCTGCCTGGTGTCTTTCGCCGCCTGCACCCCGCCACTGGGCCCTCGCACCAGCCGGATCATCAGGAACAGCGCGGAGCTGACGCACCACCGGCGTCGTCACTGACGGTGATGGGCGGGTGATCTTCATTCAGTAGCCCGATGCTCAGCCGTCGCGCCGCAGGCGGATCCCGTAACGCCCTAGGAACAGCGCCAACTCCTCGGTGAGCGGCGAGCCGTTCTCGCTACGCGTCTTGGACCCCAGATCGAGCCAAAACACGCCGCGCCGCCGGTAGGCGGTGAGCACCGTCTCCGGCAGCGGGCGCTCGGCGAGCACGGTATCCCCGCTCGCGCCGGGTGGTGGTATGGCGCCGTCCCTGAGCCAGTGCAACCGCCACGACCCGCCGCGATACGCGTACACCCGCGAGGCGCCGTCGTCGGTCAGCTGCACCGCGTCGTCTGCCACGAAGCGGTCGAACTCCACCAGCATCTCCCGCACCAGTTTGGCCCGGTCGGCATCGGTGAGGGACTTGGGAAAATCGGGCGCTGAGCGGATCACCTTCGCCGGCGACCCTACCGCGAGGCTGTTGGGCGGAATCGACCCCGACACGAGGGAATTGGCCCCGATCACCGAGCCGTCGCCGATCGTCGTCCCCGGCATCAAGAACACTCGCCACGGCAGCCAGACGCTCTTGCCGAGGGTCACGGGCTCGTAGGTGACGGGATAGCCTTCCAGGTTCGAGAGCCAGGCGCCGTGGGTGAAGATGAGACAATGCCCGCCGATTCCAGTGTCGTCGCCGATCACAACCGGCTTGGTGGGATTGATGTTGGTCATCTGCAGGATGATGGTGCGGCTACCCAGGGAAAAACGGGACTCGGGCAGCTGCGGCCCACCGACGTACACCTGCTCGCGGATCTTGGCGTCCTCGCCGATTTCGATCACGCGGCACGAGAGGTAGCTCATCGTGCCGACGCTCGAATAGCGTCCGATCGTAATGCGCCGGCCCATGACCACGGCCAGCATCCCGATCTCGACGTAGTCGCCCAGCTCCACCTGATCGCCGATCACCACGCCGCCGAAGCCGAACTTCACCCCACGACCGATGCGATAGCCCTTGAGCCGGTAGGCGAGCCGCTTCAGCGGGCTGGGCATCCACCCGTAGAGCAGGAGATGGGCGAGCGGCAACCGCGCTTTCGGGAGGAGCGGGTGGACCATGGGCTCAAAAGATAGTTAAGATACGACCCGACATGATTCGACTGCCCGCGCCCGTGTCGCCGGGCGCCGCGGGCGCGCCGGACCAGCGCCAGCTGCTCCTCCTGACCGAACTCGCGCGTCTCATCCCCGTCACCGATCCGTCGGCAGACGTGGTCCGCATGGAAGTCACCGACCGACCCGAATCGTTCACATCGCCGAGCGCCTGGCGGACCGCGGGGTGGGGGATCGAGCCGGGCGACGGGGTCGTACGCATCGCCCGGGGCGCGCTGCAGCTTGCCTGGGACCTCGCGACTGCCGCCGCGGAGGCCCGGGCGACTGTGCTCGACCGGTTCGACCGCGTTCCGGCATCTGCCAACGCGCTCGTCGCCGCCGGGGTCGAGCGCGAGCCCCTCGTCTCTCAAGCCGCCATGGCGTTGCGTCGCGCCGCGACGCGCGCCGCCGGGAGGCGTCCGCTCCAGGTGGCCACGCCCTGGCCGGACGGCCGGCGCTGGGCCATCGCCCTCACCCACGACCTCGACATCGTGGCCCTCTGGCCGGCGTTTACCGCCCTGCGCCTCCTCGAGCTCGGCCGCAAGGGACACTGGCGACTCGCCGCGCGAGCGGCAGGCCAGGCGCTCAAAGCGATCGGCCGCGCACCGGTGGAGCAGGGGACTGCCGCCCTGCTCGCAGCCGAGCAAGCGCACTCGGTGCGGTCGACCTGGTTCATCTTGTGCGGCACGCCCACCCTGCAGACGTTCACGGCTGGGGATCTCACGTATCGGCCGGAAGCAGCTGCCACACGTCGGATTCTCGCGGCGGTAACGGCAGCACGGCATGCGATCGGATTGCATGGCAGCCGCGAAACCGTGCTCAGTCCCGAGCGCTTCACTGCGCAACGCGACCGGTTGCGGAGGCTCGGGGGACAGGCAGTGGCGGGCGTGCGACAACATTTCCTCCGCTTCGATCCAGCGCGGACACCCCAGGCGATGACCCAAGCGGGGTTTCGCTACGATTCGACCGTCGGGTTTCCCGATCGCAATGGCTTTCGCCTCGGCGTCGCCGACGTCGTGCGCTGCGGCGACACGCTGGATGAAGTGCCGTTCGCCTGGATGGACCGGGCTCTGAGCAAGTACCGTGACGTCGAGGATCCGCACGCCTGGATCGACGACGCCCTGATCCTGGCCCGGGGCTGCCGCGACGTGGAAGGCCTCTGGGTGGGCGTCTGGCACCCGAACCTGACCGATGCGCTGGGATTCCCCGGAGCTCCCGCCGCGTACGAACGGCTGCTCGACGCCCTGCTTGCCGATCGCCCCTTTGTCGGAACGCTGGACGAAATCGTCGACTGGCGCGCCAAGCGCCGCGCGCTGCGGATCGAGCGCGTGGCCGAGGACGGTCGCTGCGAGCTGTCCGACGCCGCGTCCGTGCCGCTCGAGACGACCCGATGAAGGTGCTGTTCCTCGCGCACTCCTATCCCCGCTTCGCGACCGATCCCGTCGGATCGTTCGTGCTGCGACTCGCCGTCGCCCTGCGCGATTCGGGGACGGAGGTACGCGTCATCGCGCCGTCGGCCGAAGGGCTCGCCGGACGCGAGGAGTACGAAGGGATCGTGGTCGATCGCTTCCGCTATGCGCCACGATCGCTCGAAACGCTCGCCTACAGCGGCACGATGCGCGAGCAGGTCCGCTCCAGCTGGGGCTCCCGCCTCGTGCTGGGCAGCTTGCTCGGCGCCGATCTCTGGAAGACGTTCCGCTCGCGCCGTGATTTCCGCGCCGACCTGGTGCACGCCCATTGGTTCTTTCCGAGCGGGCTCATCGGGACGTGGATGGCCGGATGGTGGCGGGTCCCGCTGGTGACGACGCTGCACGGCTCCGACATCAGCGTCGCGAAGAGCTCCACCATCGCCGCCCGGATGTTTCGCCGCGTCATAACCCAGTCCCGCGCCGTGACGACCGTATCGTCCTGGCTGGCCGCCGAGACGCGTGCGCTCGTCCCCGAGGCGCATCCCGTCGTCGCGCCGATGCCGATCAAGCCCGATCTGTTCCATCCCGGGGGATCGCGCGAGCCGGCCCGGCTGTTGTTCGTCGGCAAGCTGAACCAGCAGAAGGGCATCGAGCATCTGCTGCGCGCGCTGGCGCTGATGCACACCCAGGTCCTGGTCGACGTCATCGTCGGCGTGGGCAGTGCCCCGGCGGATATCGGCAGCCTCGCTCAATCGCTCGGCGTCGCCGACCGATTGCACTGGTTGCCCCTGCTGCCGCAGGCGAAGCTCGCCGAGTACTATCGCAGCTGCACGGCGCTCGTCATGCCAGCCGTCGACGAAGGGCTGGGCCTCGTGGCGGCCGAGGCGCTGCTGTGCGAGACCCCCGTGATCGCATTCGCGTCGGGAGGGTTGACCGACCTGATTCGGGACGGAGAAACCGGAGTGCTTGTCCCGGCGGGAGACGTGACCTCGCTCGCCCGCGCCATCGACGACCTGCTCGGCAGGCCCGACCGTGGGGTCGCGCTGGGCGTCGCCGGACGCCGCGCCACCCTCGCCGCGTTAGGCCCGCAAGCCGTCGCAGCGCGCTATGCCGCCCTGTACCGGGATGCGTGTGAGCCCCGTGTCGCGTAAACAGCTCTGGACGCTGGCCCAGGTGGTGTTCGTCGGGCTGGCGCTGTGGTTTGCCGGGCGGGCGCTCGCGGGACAGTGGCAGGGGGTGCGCGAGAAGCTCGCGGACACGCACCCGAACTGGGGTCTCATCGCGCTGTCGGTGCTCCTCGTGCTGCTCGATTACGGGCTCCTGATCCAGGTGTGGCGCGCCATGCTGACCGCGTGGGGGGAAAGCGGCAAACTGTCGCTCAAGGAAGCGGCGCGGATCTGGTTCGTATCGAACCTCGGGCGCTACGTCCCGGGGAAAGTGTGGCAGATCGCGACGATGGCGGTTATGGCCCAGCGGCGGGGCGTGTCGCCGGTGACGGCTACGGGTGCTTCGCTCGTCGTCAACCTGGCGAACATTGCGTCGGGGTTCGTGGTCGTCCTGGCGACGGGCGCGGCGGTGTTCCGGTCGTTCAGTGACGCCGGACCACACACTGGAATCCTCATAGCCGCAATCCTCGCGGCTGGGCTGCTGGCCCTGCCGCTGGGATTCCGTCTCGCTGCGCCGCTCGTGGCGCGTCTGACGCACGACCGGATTCAGCTCCCGGCAATCCCGGCCCAGGCGATTTGGCTCGCCGCGTTGGGGACCGCGGCGGCGTGGGTGGTGTACGGCATCGCGTTTCAGTGGTTCAGTACGGCGCTGGTGCACCCGGTAGCTGGCGGGGCGGCGCTGTACGTCGCAGCTTTCACCGGCTCGTACCTCGTGGGGTACCTGGCGGTCTTCGCTCCGGGGGGCATCGTCGTCCGTGAGCTCATGCTTGCCGCCTCGCTGACGAGCCTCGGCCTCATGACCGCCCCTGAGGCGGCGCTCGTGGCCATCGCTTCGCGGCTCTGGCTCACCGCGGTCGAGATCACTCCCGGCCTCCTGTTCCTGCTCATTCCCGGAGCACGCTCCTGACGACTGCACCGTTCACGCCCAAGCGCCCCAACCTCACCGCATTCGCGTTCTGCTGCCTGTGGATCGCGGTCCTCTCGCTCCCGATGTGGAGCGGCAAGTTCCTGGCAGGGCCGCACAGCGACCAATTCGCGACCGGGTACGCGTGGCGGTGGTGGGGGTCGCACCAGATCCTCACCACGCACCAGATCCCGCTGTGGAATCCCTATGCCTTCGCAGGGTTCCCGACGGTCGCCGGCTTCGGCGATCTGTTCTATCCCGCAAGTATGCTGCGCCTCGTGCTCCCGACCGCGTTAGCCATCGATCTCGAGTTCGTGCTGCACTACATCCTGGCGGGCTTCGCGCTGTATCTGTTGCTGCGGATGCTGGGGCTCTCGTGGACTGCCGCCGTCACCGGAGGCACGGCCTACCAGTTGAGCGGAGTCGTCATCTCGCTCGTCAGCCCGGGACACGATGGCAAACTGTTCGTGACAGCGCTGCTGCCGGTGATGTTGATCGGCCTGGTGCTCGGCATTCGGCGCCGGCGCTGGGAGGGGTTCGCTCTCCTGGGGCTCGCGGTCGGGCTGGCGCTGCTCTCGCCACAATACCAGATGACGCAGTACGCACTCGTGGTTTCCGGGCTGTTTGCGTTGTACCTCATTTTCGGGGAGCCGGAGGGGCTGGCGCCGCGCGAGCGATGGCTGGCGTTGGCGGGGGCGGCCGGAGCGGTGGTGCTTGGGTTCGGCATCTCGATGATCCAGGTGCTTCCGTTCCTGCACAACATTCCGCTCTCGCCGCGCGCCGAATCGGCGGGATACGAGTGGTCGGCGGCGTTCGGGCTGCCGTGGAGCCATTTCCCGGAGCTGTTCGTCTCAGGGTTCGCGGGACACTACGAGGAATATTGGGGCCCGAACATCATCAAGTTCCACAGCGAGTATCTAGGGGCTCCGGTGCTGGGGCTCGCTGTCATCGGGGTAGGGACGTCGCGCCGCACGCTGCGGTGGTGGATGCTCGGCATCGGCGGCCTGTTTCTACTCGTTGCCCTGGGCGACAGCACCCCGTTCTACCGCATCTGGTATGCGCTGGTGCCCTACGTCAGCAAGACGCGGGCACCGGGAATGGCGCTGTATGTCGTCTCGCTCGCTGCCGCCGTGTTCGCCGGCCTGGGCGTCGAGCGGCTGGAGCGTGGGGAAGGGAAGCAGATCCTCCAAATCGCCCTGGGGGCGGGTGGCCTGGGAATGATTCTCGCCGCCGCCGGCGTCTTCGGCGCCATGGCCCAGAGTCTGGCTCGGGGGCTCCCCCCGGAAACAGGCGACCATGTCCAGGCAGCCATCGCTGCAGGGATTGGGATTCGGAGCGGGGCACTCGGCAGCACGATCGCGCTGGCGGCCGTCGCGGGCCTCGGCCTCGCATTCCTGGCTGGCCGGGTTCGCGGACCGGCCTTCTGCCTCGTTCTCGTGACCCTGGTCGGCGCAGATCTCTACCGCGCCGGCCAGCCGTTCTGGAATTGGAGCCATCCGGAACAGGAGAACTTCAAGCCCGACGCAATCACGCAGCATATCCAGGCGACCCAACAGCCGTCGCGAGTCGTGCAACCGTCACGAGTCGTCAACGCCGAAGTCTACAGCCGGATGACGCTCACTCGGTTCGAGATCTCACAGGTCCTGGGCGGCGCGAGCAGTGTGGAGCTGCGCAGCTTCGATGAGCTCATGGGCCTCAGAGGGCTCGGGGATTTCACCAACATCGGTCGCTTGAACCTCTGGAAGCTCCTGGCCGTTCGCTACGTCATCCTGCCGGATACGCAGCAGATTCCGGGCTACCACCAGGTGCTCGGGCCGGTGACGACGGGTGCCGGCCGGACCGCCTACCTGTACGAGGCCGACACGGTGCCGCCCTACCTCCGCGTCGTCCCGGCAGCAGCGAAGGGTGACACCGATCAGATCGTTCCCACCTTGATCGACCCGCGGCTCGACTTCAATCGCCTCGTCCTGTTCGACCGGAACGAAGCGATCAATCCGCTGCCGGTGACGGCAATGCCGGCCCCGAGCCCGTCCCGCGCGATGTTTACCCGCTGGTCGCCAGGCCAGATGTCGATCGCCCTCGATCCCGCGCCGCCACAGGACAGCTATCTGCTGGTATCGGAAAACTGGTATCCCGATTGGCATGCGACGGTCGATGGTCAGCCCGTCACGGCACTGCGGGGCGATCAAACGTTCCTCACGGTGCCGGTAAAGGCGGGCGCGCGGCAGGTTGAACTCCAGTTCTCCTCGAGGTACTTCGCCCGCGGGAAGCTCATCTCGATCGGCTCGTTCCTGCTGCTGCTGGCCTGGGCGGGGGCGGGTGTCTGGTGGCGGAGGGCCCACCAGAGTGGCTGAGCGGGCACTGGTCGTCATTCCGACGTACAACGAGGCCGCCAACCTCCCGCAGCTCGTCCCGCAGGTATTGGCGCAGGACTCCCGGCTCGAAGTGCTGGTGGTGGACGACGCTTCTCCCGACGGCACCGGACAGCTCGCCGACGGCCTGGCTCAGCGCGAGCCCCGCGTGCACGTGCTGCACCGTCAGGGGAAGCTCGGCCTCGGCACAGCCTACATTGCGGGGTTCCAGTGGGCGGTGGCGCAGGGGTACGACTACGTGTTCGAAATGGACGCCGACTTCTCCCACGACCCGGCCCACCTCAAGGAGTTTCTCAAGGCAGCGGCGTCGGCTGATCTGGTGCTCGGCTCCCGTTATCTCGGGGGGAAGGTGACCGTCGTCAACTGGCCGATCGCGCGCCTCATGTTATCGTACTGGGCCAACGTGTACGCGCGCTGGGTAACTGGCTTGCGCATCTGGGACCTCACCGGCGGGTTCAAGTGCTTTCGCACGAAAGTGCTGCAAGCGATTGACCTGTCACAAGTTCGATCGAATGGGTACGCCTTTCA
>DASTHG010000256.1:0-10157 GCA_035718325.1 Gemmatimonadales bacterium
CGAGCGTGCGCGCCAAGGGTTTTTGAATGAATGCGTGCTTGCCGAGTTTCATCGCCGCAAGACCGGCGGCGGCGTGGGAGTGATCGGGAATCGAGACGGTCACCGCGTCGATGTTCTTGCCTTCCTTGTCGAGCATCTCACGGTAATCGCGGTAGCGCTTCGCCTGGGGGTAATGCTGGAACGCATCGAGCGCCATGTGCCAGTCGACGTCGCACAGCGCGTAGATGTTCTCGCTCGCGACGCCGTCGATGTCGGAGCGTCCCTTGCCGCCGCAGCCGATGCAGGCGATGTGGATCTTGTCGGACGGCGCCCGGTATCCGCGGCCGAGGACGTGCCGCGGCACGATCGTGAATGCCGCGCCGGCCGCCACGTCCCCGACGAACTTTCTCCTGGTAATCCGCTTCCGCGCCATGCGTCTTCTCCTTACGTCGTTGCCCTACGTCCCTTCGCTACGCCTTTGTGTTGCTGGGCCGGAACATCACCGCGAAGAACACCAACACCAGCGCCGCAAATGCCGCCGGCAGGATCCAGAAACTGCGCCACTGAACCAGTGTGAGACTGGCCGCAGTCCCGAGGAAGCGGTTGTAGACTCGGCCGGCGACCTGTGCGCCGATGAACATTCCGAGGCCGTATGTCACCAACACGAGGAAGCCTTGGGCCTGGCCCCGAATCGCCGGGGTGGATCGCTTGTCGACGTAGATCTGGCCGGTGACGAAGAAGAAGTCGTAGCACACGCCGTGCAACAGAATACCGATGACGATCAGGCCGATGATCGCGTTAGGGGCGGCGAAGGAGAAGAGACCGTATCGCAGCACCCAGGCCGCCATGCCGACCATCAGCATCTTCTTCACGCCCAGGCGCAGGAACATCAAGGGCATGAGCAGCATGAACCCGGTTTCCGATATCTGCCCGAGCGTTTGCACGGCCGCGATCTTCGTGACGTTGGCGCTCCCCAGGTAGAGCTGGGTGAAGTTGTAGTAGGCGGCCAGCGGAATGCACAACAGGAATGACGCGACGATGAACACGTAGAACGAGCGATCGCCGAGCTGTGTCAATGCGTCGAGCCCGATGATGCTGCGCACCGACACCTGCTTCCCCGCACCGGGCGGTGGGGTGTGCGGCAGGGAGAAGGCATAGAGGCCCAGCAGAACGCTGGCGATGGCCGTCGTGTAGATCGGCCATTCGGTGCCTTCGGCGACGACCCCGAGCACCGGTCCGAGCACGTAACTGATGAACAGACCGGCGATGATCCACCCGATCGTACCGAACACCCGGATCAACGGAAACTGTTTCTCCTGATCCTGGATGTGATGGAACGCCAGGCTATTGGCGAGGCCGAGGGTCGGCATGTAGCACAGGTTGTAGAGCAACAGCAGAATTATGAACACCGTGGGAGAGCCGGTAAACCGCGGCACGATGAACATGATGATGCCGCCCAACACGTGCAGCGTCCCCAGCACTTTCTCGGTCGCGAAGTAGCGGTCGGCGATGAGCCCGAGGAAGAACGGCGCCACGATCGCCGCGACCGGGTTCACGGTGTAGGGCCAGAACGTAAGCGTCCCCATCCCGTGGCCGGACATGAACACGGCGATCGTCGTGTACCAGGCACCCCAGATGAAGAACTGCAGAAACATCATCACAGAGAGCTTCGCGCGAGTGCTCACGATGCCGCTTCTCCGGGTTGAGGTCTGAGCTGATAGCTGATAGCTGATAGCTGATAGCTCTTACGGCAACACGTGAATCTTGATATTCCGGAACGCCACCCAGTCGCCGTGGTCCTGTAGTCCGATGTACCCCTCGGCGTTGCGCCCATACTTGGGATGCGCGGCGAACTTGCTATCGCGCACCTTCATCTCCCAGTCGGGGCTGTAGAACTCGTATTGCAGCAGCCGCACGCCGTTGAGCCAGTGCTCGACGTGCCGGCCGTTCACGATGAGCCGCACCTGGTTCCACTGCCCCGCCGGCTTCACGATGCCCGCCGGCGCTTCGTACAGGGCATAGTCGGCGCCCGCCGAGGTGAGCCGCGATTTGCCGTCTGGATGTTTCGCGTCGTCGAGCACCTGCATCTCGGGCGCCGTCCAGTAGATCGCATCCTCGTCTTCGCTGCCGCGATAGAAGATGCCGCTGTTACCGCCCTCGGAGATCTTCCACTCGAGGTCGAGCTCGAAGTTCTTGAACTTCTGGGTCGTCAGGATGTCACCAGCCGCGGCGACGCGCGTCAACGCCCCGTCCACGACCTTCCAGCCATCGGGCATGTTGTTGAGCTTGAAGCCGCGCCACCCGTCGGTGGTGCGGCCGTCGAACAGCAGCCGCCAGCCCGCGACGCGCTCGGCGGGCGTCAGTTTGTTGAGCATGGTGTCGGCGGATGAGGTTTGCGCCGCGATCGCGGCGGGGATTACGGAGACGGTCAGCAGGGACAGCAGCAGGCTGTGACGCATCAGAGAAGTCTCACGGTTCGAGTCCATGATCGGGTGGTCGCGCCAAGTTACGGCGTGGTGGGTGGAGCCGCCACGCTGCGGCCATAAGAACAGCAGCCTCCGCCGATCCTCATGCCGGCGGCGCGGCGGCGCCGCGCCGCAGCATCCACCGATAGAGCCACACGATCGCCGCCACGAAGCCCACCACCCCCAACCAGGGAGCCGCGGGGAACGACTCCGGCACGAGACCGATGGGCGCGTCGTTGGAGGTCGCTACGATGAGTCCGGCGTTGATGACACCCCAGAGACTCTCCCCGACGATGAGACCCGAGGCGACGAGCGTTCCCAGCCGCTCGGTGCGCTCGGGATGGGGGGTCGTCTTGGCGCGGCCGTCGAACCAATGGGAAATCACCGCACCGACGATCACGGCGAAGGTCGCCGACATCGGGAGATAGATCCCAATCCCCACGGCGAGCGGGGGAATGCGGAGCTTCTTCATGGCGCCGAGGGCGGTGTCGAGCAGGATGAGACCCACGCCGACGAGGGCGCCGATCCCGATCATCTTCCAATCGAGATGGCTGCCGATCACACCCTGGGCCAGGGCCGAAATGAGCGTGGCCTGGGGCGCGGGGAGCGGGTTCGGCGCGACGACGCCGACGTTGGCCGCACCCGCGAACCCGTAGGCTTTCGCCAGCAGGTTGAGCACCGACGGGATGACGGCCGCGCCGGCCGCCACGCCGACGATGAGCGCGATCTGCTGGCGCATCGGCGAAGCCCCGACGAGCTGACCGGTCTTCAAGTCCTGGAGATTGTCGTTGGAGATCGTGGCGCAGGCGAAGACGATGGCGGTGACGAACAGCGCATACGCGACCAGCGCCGGCCGGGTCGCGTCGGTCACGGGCACCGCGAGCACCAGCAGCGAGGCGCACACCACGATCGACAGAATGCCGACACCGGAGATCGGGCTGTTCGACGCCCCGATCAGTCCCGCCATGTAGCCGCACACCCCGGCGATGACAAACCCCACCACCAGCACGAACGGCACCGCGATCAGGGTCAGCCGCCCGGCACTCGCAGCGAGCGGCGTGGAGCGCGCGAACGTGTACGCCAGTACGCCGGCGATCACCAGGCTGACAGCCGTCAACGCCAGGATCCACGCCGGTGAGAGGTCGCGGTCGCGATCGTCGCTCGTCGCGGTGCGGCGAGAGGCTGTGAGCGTGCTCACGAGCCCCGCGACCACCGGCTTGGCGAGCCGGGCCAACGTGTAGATCGCCGCGACGCCGATCACCCCCGCACCGATGAACCGCACCTGGGTGCGCCAGATGGTCACGGTATGTTGTGCGAGCGTCACGCCCGGATGGTCGGGGCTGAGCGACGTGAGGAGCGGCACCGCCACCACCCAGGAGATCACCTGACCCACCAGCATCGCCATGCCGACCGAGAGCCCGACCAGGTGTCCTGCACCGAGCAGTGCCAGCGACCAGGCGATTTGGTATCCACTAGAGGCTCGGGCGCCGAGCGCGAAGTACCCGGTCACTTCGCCAGCGGCGACCCGGGTCGCAGTGATGATGGCGAGCCCGCCCGAGGCGATCGAGCCCAGGATGACGGCGATGAGGCCTTCGCGCGCCTCACCCGTGTCGTCCTTCACCTCGCCGCGCGTCCCCGAGCCCACCTTCAGCACTTCGGCGGCGGCGACGCCCTCGGGGTACGGCAGATCGGAGGTCGTGACCAGCGCGCGGCGCAACGGAATCGTGAACAGTACGCCCAGCACCCCACCGCTCACGCAGATCAAGAACGACTGCCAGAAGGGGAATCCGGTCCACCAGCCCACGATGACGAGGCCGGGAAGCACGAAAATGATCGCCGAGAGGGTGCCGGCGGCGGAGGCGACGGTCTGGACGATATTGTTTTCGAGAATTGACGAATCCTTCACCGCGCTCAGCACCGCCATCGAGATGACGGCCGCCGGGATCGACGAGGCGAAGGTGAGACCGACTTTGAGGCCGAGGTAGACGTTGGCGGCGGTGAAGCCGGTGGTGATCACGGCGCCGAGGAGCAGCCCTCGGATGGTGAGTTCCTTCGGCTTCAGGGAGCCTGGGATCGCGGTCACGGTTCCTCTTCCTCGTTCGAGTGGGCGCGAGCGGGCGCGCGGGCAAAGATGCCGCCCGAGGCGTCGATTGGCGAGATTGATGACCTCAGCGATCGAGTGTCTTCGGGACGATGTCCGTCTGGAGCGCGGGACTCGCGGCACGGATCTCCGTGACCGGGAGGCCGAGCTCGCGGCGCACGATGTTCGTCCCCTGCGCGATGGCGGTGGTCTTGAAGAACGCGATGTCGCGGTTGCCACCCTGGCGGCCGAAGCCGCAATCGCTCGAGATGATCAGCTGCTCGGGAGCGATGTGCTGGAGCGCCTGCCGGATGGTGGCGGCGATATCCTCGGGCCGTTCGACCTGGAGCGAACGGTGGCTCACGACGCCGATGCAGATCTTTTTTTTCAGGCGGCCCTTCAACGGCGTGAACAGCTCCAGCTCCCGCAGGTTGCGGTCTTTCATCTCCACCGTCCACACGTCGCCGCGCATGGCGTCGAGGTAGAGCTCAAACGACTCCTTGTAGCTGTCGTTCTCGATGACGCGCTGCATGTTGGGGTTGCCCCAACAGGTGTGGACCCACAGCTCCACGTCGTCCAGGCCCTGCACCTCACGGTTGTAGCACTCGACCATGAACTTCACTTCGTCGTGCGCGCGCCCGTAGGTGTTGGCCCAGAAATGCACGGTGGGCTCTTCGATCTGGATGCAGCGACACCCCGCGTCGCGCAACGCCAAGAGCTCCGTATTCATGGCCACGGCCATGTCCCACAGCACTTCGTGCCGGTCTTTGTATTTCGGGGTGTGGAGGTCGAGGAACAGCCCCATCACCTGCGAGCAACAGGTCCCGAAGCGCACCGGCTTGGCGGTCTTGCTCTGGGCGATGCGCCAGATCTTGGCGTAGTCGAGCGGACGATGCTCGATCTTGTCGACGACCCGCGGCCAGCGCCACCCGGTGTAGATCTCGTTCAAGAGCGTGCCCGGCGGATAGCGCAGCCAGGGCGAACGGGTCTCCTCGGATTGCAGGTAGTCACCGGAGAACCCGGCCCAGCGTTGCAGCGGGTAGTGATGCCACGAGCGGCCGGCCATGTCGTCGTCGCAATGCAGATCGCCGTGCGTGAGGATGTCGATGCCGGCGCGCTCCTGATCGCTCAGCACGGTCGCCATGGCATCCTGAAATTTCTCTCGGAAGCGCACATCCATCATACACGTGTCGATCGGCCGGCCCCACATGCTGAGATCGAACCAGCGCGGCCGCGGCCAGGAGCCGGTGATCGTGCAGGGGAGGACGTGATCGGCAGTGAGCGTGTACATGCGCGGGGTGAAGATGCAGCAGGCGGGACTAGGCGGCCAGTTGTGATTCGCGTAGCCTTCCTGCGCTGATGCTCTATCGCGTCCTCGCCGACGGCATCATGCTGCTGCACTTCGCCTACATCGTGTTCGTAATCGGCGGGGCGATTCTGGTGCTGCAGCGACGCTGGTGGATGTGGCTGCACCTCCCTGCCGTGGCGTGGGGCGTATGGGTCGAGTTCTTCGCCAAGACCTGTCCCCTGACGCCGCTCGAGAACGCGCTGCGGGCACGGGCCGGCCAGCTCGGCTACGCCGGGGGTTTCATCGACCACTACGTCACGCGTCTCGTCTACCCTGACGGTCTCATGCCGCGGGGGCAGGTGGTACTCGGCGCATTCGTGATCGTCGTGAACGCGGTGCTGTACTGGCTGGTGTGGCGGCGAGCCCGAGGCAACGGCGTGACAACATCACCACATTCGAGGATCGATTGGACATGACCCGCGGTCTCGTGGCAGCTGCCGCCCTCACGCTGTGTGTCTCCCCGCTCTCGAGCCAGGACTCGGTCGCCGCGCGCACCGACTACACCGCCGCGGCGGCGCGGTTCGGAGCGTACATCACCCACGAGATGAAGGACAAAGACCTTGCGGCCGTGTCGATCGTCCTCGTCGACAAGGACAGCATGGTGTGGGCACGCGGCTTCGGACACGCCAACCCACACGACAGCATTGCCGCGACTGCGCGAACCATCTTTCGCGTGGGATCGGTGTCGAAGCTGTTCACCGATATGGCGCTGATGCGCCTCGTCGAGCGTGGCGCGCTGGACCTCGACGCCCCGATCACGCAGGCACTTCCCGACTTCCACCCCGCCAATCCCTACGGCGGCACGATCACGCTGCGCCAGCTCATGACGCACCACTCCGGCCTCGTGCGCGAGCCGCCAACCGGCAGCTACTTCGATTCGACCGCGCCGCCGCTCGCCGATGTAGTGGCCAGTCTCAACCGCACCGCGCTCGTCTATCAGCCGGGATCGCGCTACAAGTATTCCAATGGGGCGCTGCAGGTCGTGGGCTTGGCACTCGAGCGCGCGGCGGGCGAGCCGTTCCCCCGCTACATGCACGACTCGGTGCTCGTGCCGCTCGGCATGACACGCAGCGCGTTCTTCGAGCCCGGGCCGGAGCTGGCTCCCGACGTCGCGACCGCGTTCATGTGGGCGTCCGATGGCTACCGCTTCGTCGCGCCGACGTTCCGGCGCAACGCGCCGAGCGGCACGTTGTATACCAGCGTGCTCGATCTCGGGAAGTTTCTCACCGCGCTCTTCGCCGATTCGAACCCGGTGATCGGCCGCGCGACGCTCGAGCGGATGTGGGTGCCGCAATTCGCGGACTCCGGAGCTACCGAGGGCAATGGTCTCGGGTTCTTCGTGTCGCGCTTCGACGGGCACCGGCGCGTTGGGCACGACGGTGCAATCTACGGATTCGCCACGACGCTGGGCGCGCTGCCCGACGACCGACTGGGCGTCGTCGTCGTGACGACGCTCGACGGCGCCAACAGCGTCACCGATCGCATCGCGGACGCGGCATTGCGCGCCATGCTCGCAGTGCGCGAGGGGAAGCCGATCCCGGAGCCGCCGGAAACGAGCGCCCTGCCGGCGGGAGCCGCGCGGGTGGCGGCGGGGCACTATGTGAAAAGCGGACAGAGCAGCCCAACCCTGGAGCTGCTCGAGCGACAAAACGAGCTATACCTCGCTCGCAATGGCAGCGTCGTGCCCGCGCGCGTGCGTGCGTCCGGGGACACGCTGACATTCGACGATGTCCTGACGTACGGTGGCTCGATCCGGCTGTTCCCGGATCACGTCGTCACGGGCAGCGACACCTTCGCGCGCGCGGTCGAGACACCACCACCCGCCGCGCCCGCAGCGTGGCGCCGGCTGTTCGGGGAGTACGGCTGGGGATACGAAACGCTGTTCGTTTACGAGCGTCGCGGGGCTCTGCACGCGCTGATCGAGTGGGGAGAAGACGACGCATTGACGCGGGTGTCGGACAGCGTCTTCGCCTTCCCGCCGAGCAGCATGTACGTGGGCGAGCGCGTGACGTTCCTAGGAACCAGGCGCGGAGCGGCGACGGCCGCCGTCGCGGGCGCCGTGACGTTCCCGCGGCGCGCGATCGGGCCCGCAGGCGGCGGTCAACTCAAGGTGCAACCGGTCCGGCCCGTGGCGGAGCTGCTGGCGCTTGCCCAGACGGAGCGTCCCCCCGCCGAGAGTGGCAGTTTCCGCGCCTCCGATCTCGTCGACCTCGCGACGCTCGACCCGACGATCCGGTTCGATATCCGCTACGCGACGACCAACAACTTCCTGGGAAGCGTCTTCTATTCGACGGCGCACGCGTTCTTGCAGCGGCCAGCCGCGGAGGCGATGCTGCGGGCGCATCACGAGCTGCGCGCGCTGGGGTACGGCCTGCTGATCCACGACGGGTATCGGCCCTGGTACGTGAGCAAGACGTTCTGGGACGCGACCCCGCTGGCCCAGCGTTGGATGGTGGCGAATCCCGCCCACGGCTCACGCCACAATCGCGGCTGTGCCGTCGATCTCACCATCTACGATCTCCGCACGGGAAAGCCGCTCGACATGGGCGGCACCTACGATGAAGCCACGGAGCGCTCGTATCCTGATTATCCCGTGACGACTGATCTACAACGCTGGCGGCGCGAGCTGCTGCGACGCGTGATGGAAGCGGAAGGGTTCACGCGCAACTTCGACGAGTGGTGGCACTTCGATTACAAAGACTGGCGAGCGTACCCGATCCTCAACCAGGCGTTCGCCGACCTGGGCCGATGAGCGCGAGCCCCGCGCGCGTCGCTCTTCTGGCGGGGGCATCCGGGCTGGTGGGCAGCCACTGCCTCAAGCGATTGTTGGGTGAGCCCGGGTACGCCCGCGTGATCACCCTGACGCGGCGCCTGCTGCCGCACGACGACCCCAAGCTCGAACAGCGCGTCGTGGAATTCGACCGGCTCGGAGCCGCCGGAGTCGACTTCCCGCGCGCCACCGACGTGTTCTGCTGTCTCGGCACGACGATGCGGCAGGCGGGATCCGAAGCGGCGTTCCGGCAGGTCGATTTCACCTACGTCGTCTCGCTCGCAAGCCTGTCATTGGGAGCAGGTGCCCGCCAGTTCCTGCTCGTCAGCTCGCTCGGCGCGAGCCCGAAGTCGCGGATTTTCTATAGCCGGGTCAAGGGCGAGACCGAAGCAGCCGTCGCCGCGCTACCGTTCGAAGCACGCCAGATCTTCCGCCCCTCGATGCTCATGGGCGAGCGTGGTGAGCGCCGTGCGGGTGAAGCGATCGGGGCGGCCGTGATGCGGGGAGCAGGGTTCGCGTTGGTGGGACCGTTGCGCAAGTATCGGGCGATCGCCGCCGCGACGGTCGCGGAAGCGATGGTGCGCGTTGCGCTTCGCGCGCCGCGCGGCATCAACATCTACGAGTCGGACGAAATCGAGCGCCTCGGTTATATTCCACGTTCACACTGAAACTCTCGAAGGGACGTATGGCGAATCCGGTGCTCAACGACAAGGCGTTTCAGCGCGCCGACCAGTATGCCCAGGCCGCGACCGGCGAGGTGATGTCGGTCGAAGGCGCGATCAATAAGACGGCGTTGTTGCTGCTGCTCGTCGTGGCGGGAGCCACGTGGGTGTGGACCCGCTACTTCCAGACGCAGGATCCGGCCGTCATCATGCCGTACCTGGTGGGCGGCTTGATTGGTGGGATCGCCGCGGCGCTCGCCACTATCTTCGTGCCGACGTGGGCGCGCATCACGGCGCCTGTGTATGCCGTCGCCGAGGGGCTGGCGCTCGGCGGGATCTCGGCGCTCTACGAGCAGCAGCTCCACGGCATCGTGTTCCAGGCGATCGGCCTCACGTTCGGCGTGCTGGCCGTGATGCTGGTGCTGTATCGCTCGGGGATCATCAAGGTGACGGACCGGTTCCGCATGGTCGTCATGGCGGCGACCGGCGGCATCGCGCTGTTCTACCTTGTCACCATCGTCCTGGGCTTCTTTCATGTATCGGTGCCCCTGTTGTACGGCGGCGGGACCGGGGCGATCGTCTTCAGCCTCGTCGTCGTCGCGATCGCGGCGCTCAACCTGGCGCTCGACTTCGATTTCATCGCCCGCGGCGCCGAGCATGGCGCGCCGAAATTCATGGAGTGGTACGCCGCATTCGGGCTGATGGTGACGCTCATCTGGCTGTATCTCGAGATCCTCCGCCTGCTGGCCAACTCGCGGAGGCGGTAAGAGAGCGCTATTGGCTGTTGGCTGTGGGTCGTTAGACAATCAAATCCGGAGTCGCCGTGTCCAGCGGCGACTCCATTTTTTTGTTA
>DASTHG010000257.1:0-8598 GCA_035718325.1 Gemmatimonadales bacterium
ACTTCGCCGCATCGAACCGGCGGCCCACTTCCGGCCAGTTCACCACGTTCCACCAGGCGGTGACGTAGTCGGGGCGGCGGTTCTGGTACTTCAAGTAGTACGCGTGCTCCCACACGTCGAGCCCGAGCAGCGGAATCTTCCCATCCATCAAGGGGCTGTCCTGGTTCGCGCTCGAAAACACCTCGAGCTTGCCGCCCGAGACGGCGAGCCACGCCCACCCGCTGCCGAACCGCGTCGTCGCAGCCGTGGTTACCGCTTCCTTGAACTTCGCGAAGCCGCCGAACGCCTTGCCGATCGCGTCCGCCAGCTTGCCGCTCGGCTCCCCGCCGGCTTTCGGCCCCATGATCGTCCAGAACAGCGAATGGTTGTGGTGCCCGCCGGCGTTGTTGCGCACCGCGGTGCGAATGTCTTCCGGCACGGAGTTGATGCCGCGCAGCAGCTCTTCGAGGCTCTTGTTGTGCCAGTCGGGGTGCTTGTCGAGCGCCGCGTTGAGATTGTTGACGTATGCCTGATGGTGCTTGTCGTGATGGATCTGCATCGTCTGCGCATCGATATGGGGCTCGAGGGCCCCGAAGTCGTACGGCAGCGCCGGCAGCGTATGAGCCATGATCGCTCCTTCGAAGGTCTGGGATCATAAATCTACTCTCCTCGATTGCAAATTGGCGTTGCGACCCGATGTTCCCGCGGCGACATTAGTCGGCGAACCTCCCATCGACCCCCGAGTTGCAGGAGCCCCATGGTCCGCGTTGGAGAACCCGCACCCGCCTTCACCCTGCCGTCCACCTCGGGCAGTGACGTCTCGCTCGCCGACTTTCGCGGCCGCGCGAACGTGCTGCTCGCCTTCTTCCCGCTGGCGTTTACGAGCACCTGCACCGCGGAGAACTGCGCGTTCAGCGAGGATTTCGACCAATTCGCCACGGCCGGAACCGTCGTGCTCCCCGTCAGCGTCGATTCGGTACCGACCCTGAAGGAATACAAGGCCAAGTACCAGATGAAGCAGGATCTGCTGAGCGATTTCAAGCGCGACGTCTCCCGCAGCTACGGCACGCTGCTGGAAGACAAGTTCTTCTCCAACCGCTCCTATTTTCTGATCGACAAGCACGGCGTGCTGCGCTGGATGCATACCGAAGCGAAGCTGGGCGACCGGCGCGACGACGCCGATCTGCTGCGGACCATCCGCAGCCTGTGACCGACGCCGGCGCGGCACTCGGGGGCTAGGGTCTCGTGCCGCGCATCGCGCTCTTCGCCGGCGGACCGGGGGCGGACGCCGCCTGGGAGCTGGTGCAGTCGCTCGCGCCCGTTCCGGGCGGCGACCAGGTCACTCCAGCACGCGCTGCCCTGGGCGAGCTCGCCCTCGGTCTGCAAAGCTGTGAGGTCTGCTGGGTCCATGCCGAGGACGAGCCCCCGCCGCTGTCACGCGAGGTGCTGCTGCCGTGGATCGAGCGCGGCGGCCGCCTGCTCCTCACGCAGCGCGCCACGACGCTGGTGACGTCGCTCGGTCTCGAGACCGACGGCCCCAACGACACCGGCAGCCGCAGCTGGCGTCGGCGCGAGGAGGACCCGGAGGTCCCCGAGCTGCGTGGACTCGCGGCCTTTGGTCCCCATCCACTGTTCGCCGGGCTGGGCCAGGGCACCTACCTGTGGGCGCCAACCGAGGGCGAGCGGGACATCCACGCGACGTACGCTCGAGGACGTCGTCCCCGATGGGGCGCGGTGGTGGCGTGCGAGCGCTCCTATCTCCACCTGAACGCCGATCGGATTGTGGCCTGGCAGTATGCGGTCGGATCGGGCGGCGTGCTGTGCATCGGTGCGCACGTCGTCCCCGCCGCACCCGACCGGCGCTTCCGGCGTCAGTTGGCTGCGCTGTTGCGCAACGCCCTCGTGGGCGACGGCATTCCCCACGAACGATACGAACAAGGATCCTTCGTGGCGGCAACGTGGCCACTGCCGGGACGATGCGCGCGGGAGGATCCCAACCTCGTGTTGCCCGACCGCGTCAGCCTGGACGGACCACTCCCCGGTCTCGAATCGCCGCTACACGTGGCGAGCCGCGCGCTGTCCGATGACGCGGTGACCATCGCCGGGCGCCGCGTCCTGGTGGTGGGCGGGGAGCAGCGTGGCGTCGCGGAAATCTGGATGCATCCCTATCGGGTGCTGCAGGACCTCAGCGTGGCGGTCGGTGGCGAGACGCCCCTGATCCGTGACGCGCAAATCACGCCCGTCGTGATGCAGCGCCACCTCGTGAGTCGATCGCGCATCGTCGAGGAAGCCGTGGCCACGGCGCTCGACCACCCGATCGTGTTTCTCGATTACCGGCCCGAAAAGGTGGGCCGGGCGCGAGGACTGCGTCTTGCGACCGACTTGCTGCTGCGCTGGCGCGTCGACTTGCGGCGCACCTGGCCGTACCCGGCCGGGGCCGGCGGCGACCTGCGCTACCGGTTGGCTGCGGACGGCCGCACGATGCTCGTGACCGATGCCTCAGGGCTGCCGCGCGCCGCGTTTCTGACGAGCGACGAGGGAGAGTGGCGGATCCGGCCGCTGCACGACCAGCCCGCGCTCGACGTGGAGCTTCGTGTGGCGCTCGCGGCGCCGTTCCGGCTCGTCGTTGTGGGCGGATCGTCCCGCGCCGAGCTGGACGCGGCGATCGCGGCCCTGGGCCGGCGTGGCGTCGTCGGGCTATCAGCGCAGCGCAGCCGGCACGAAGCACAGGTGCAGGAGCAGCTGGTGCGACTGCGTTCCCCCGACGAGCCGGTCAATCGAGCGTTTGAGTGGGCCAAGCTGCGACTCGACAGTTTTTTCGTCGAGACTCCGGGCGTGGGCCGCTCCCTCGTGGCCGGGTACGCACCGACGCGGCCGGGGTGGGGGGACGGTCGGCCCGGGTATGCCTGGTACTTCGCGCGCGACGCCTGCTGGACGGCCTTTGCGCTGCTCGCTGCCGGCGACTACGCCAGCTGTCGTCTGATCCTGCGGTTTCTCGGCGCATCGCAGGACGTGAGCGGAAAAGTGATCCACGAGTATTCGACGAGCGGGCTGGCGCACTACGATGCCGCCGATGCAACACCGCTCTATCTGCTGCTCGCCGGCCGCTACGCCGCCTGGACGGGAGACCTCGCGTTCCTCGCCGAGCGCTGGACAGAGCTCGAGCGGGCATACCGGTACTGTCTGGAGACGGACACCGATGGCGATGGTTTGATCGAAAACACCGGCGTGGGGCACGGCTGGATCGAGATGGGGCCGCTCTCCGGCGCCCACGTGTCACTGTATCTCGCCGCGATCTGGGCGGCGGCACTCGCCGCCCTCGCTCCGGTCGCACGCGGACTGGGCCATGCCACGCTCGCCGACGAGCTGGGCGAGCGCGCGGCGCGCGCTCGCGAGCAGATCGCGACACGGTTCGCGATCGACGGGGACTTTGCCCTCGGCCTGCTGGCCGACGGCACGCCCCTGCGCCAGCGCACGGCGCTCACTGCCGTGCCGCTCCTGCTCGGGGCGATCGACAGCGGGCACGCGCCGCGCTGGCTCGATGCGATCGCGTCGCCCGCGTTCACCACACCATGGGGTGTGCGTCTGATCTCGCGGGACGATCCGAGCTACAGCCCCGCAGGACATCAGACGGGCACTGTGTGGCCGCTCTATACCGGGTGGGTGAGTCTCGCCGAATACGCGTGCCACCGCGGCGAACAGGGGTTCGCGCATCTCATGGCGAATGCGCGCCTGCCGTTCGCGCGGGGACAGGGCTCCTTCGCGGAGGCGCTCGACGGCGATGTCGGGACGATCGCCGGGGTCTGCCCAGAGCAGGCGTGGTCCGCGGCGCTGCTCGTCTCGCCGCTGATCGAGGGGCTGCTCGGAGCCAGGCCGGATGCGCTCGCCAATCGTCTGACACTCGCGCCGCACCTGCCTGCGCAGTGGCAGGAGTGCGAGTGGCGCGGGCTGCACGTCGGTCACACGACGCTCGACGTCCGCGTCATGACCGCCGCGGAGCGCGTCGTAGTTCGGTTGCGACGCACCGCCGGCGGCCGGCTCGACGTGACCGCCGCTCCGGCCATCTCACCACACGGCTCGGTCGAAGTACGAGTGGATGACGAGCTGCTCCAGCCGCGGCTCGAGGTGCATCAGGGATGCCGGCATGCGCATGTCAGCTTCGAGCTCGCCGACGAGCACGAGGTGGAGTTCGTTACTGGCCTGCAACCTTGACGGGGACGTTGCTCGAAGCGAGAAACGACCGCCCCAGCTGACCCTGCGTCCCGTCGCCCCAGCAGTACAACACCAGCCCGTCGGTCAGTCCGCAGGTGAACGCCGCTCCGGCGTGCACCTCGGTGAAGCGCAGCCCGCCGTGGACGAGGACGGGGGCAGCTCGATCGATCTGCGAGCTGTCGCCGAGCTGGCCGCTCGTGTTCGCGCCCCAGCAGTAGGCGAGACTGTCGGTCGTGATGCCGCAACTGTGCTGCCCGCCGGCGGAGATCGAGCCGAACAACAGCCCACCTGCCACCGAGGTGGGTGCGAGAACCAGGGAGTCGGGCAAGCCGGTGCCGGTTTGCCCGCGGGAATTGGCGCCCCAGCAACTCGCCGCTCCCGCCGTGGACACGGCGCAGCTGTGGCTGCCGCCCGCGGAGATGGTCGTGAACGTCTGGCCGGCACCGATCTGCGTTGGGAGAAGCTCGTCTCCCGTGGTACGGTCGCCGACTTGGCCTGAGGAATTGCCGCCCCAGCACCACGCGTTCTGATCGGTGGCGACGGCGCAGGTGTGCACGGCGCCGGTGCTGATCACGAGAAAGCGGGTCTCGAGGGAGCCGACTTGCGCAGGTATCGAGCGATCCATGCCCACGCCGTCCCCCAGTTGGCCGGACCCGCCCGCGCCCCAGCAGATAGCGAGCCCCGACGGATCGAGGCCGCAGGTGTGCGCCCCTCCCGCCACCACCTGGGCGAAGTGCGCGCTCGAGGCGATCGGCAGGGGAATAGCCGGGTTGCTCGGCGAACCGCCGCGACCGAGCCGTCCATTCGTCTCGCGGCCCCAACACCAAACGGCGCCCGTCTGATCGATCGCGCAGCTGTGGGCGCTGCCTGCAGCGACGGCGGTCAGTGCGTTCGCAATGCCAACCCGCCGTGGCACTGGCTCAATGAAGGATGAGCTCCCTGTACCGATCTGCGCGTCGTCGTTCTTGCCCCAGCAATAGGCGTGGCGGTTGTTGGCGACCGCGCACACATGATTGGCTCCGGTCGCCAACCCATTGTACACGACGGGAGTGACGAAGACGGTGACCGCCCCGGCGACCGCGCCGGCGTAGACGCGGACCGTCGCCGACCCGGGGCGGAGCCCGCGGACCGTTCCCAGCGCATTCACGATCGTGACGATCGTCGTGTCGGACGAGACCCAGCTCAGGACGGCGCCTGGGAGGACATTTCCCGCGGTGTCCTTCACCTGGGCTGCCAGTCGCAGCGTGTCGTCGGTGATCACCGTCGCGGAATCCGGGGTCACGGCGACACTCGCCGGCGCCGCCGGCGGCGGCGGGTAAGGCGTCGGCGGGACGAACGGTCCCTCACACCCGAGCGCGGTGACGACTGATACCAACGCGAATGGTCGCATGGAGCGTTCCACGAGGAAGCTAATACCCGACGCGGGAGCATTTCGCCGCTGGCGCGGCGCAGAGCGGCCGCCGTAGGTTATCGGCGGCATGGCCTCCGTCACCCTCAAGAACCTGACGAAGCAGTTCAATAGCGGCAGTCCCGCGCTGCGCGAGCTGTCCCTCGAGGTGCGGGATGGTGAGTTTCTCGTGTTGCTCGGGCCGACCGGCTGCGGCAAGACCACGACGCTGCGCTGCATTGCCGGGCTCGAAGAGCCGACCGATGGCCAGATCCTGATCGGCGATCGCGACGTCACGCAGCTCTCTCCCGGCGACCGCGACGTCGCCATGGTGTTCCAGAACTATTCGCTCTACCCGCATCTCACCGTGCGCGACAACATCGCCTTCCCCCTCGCGCTGCGTCGCATTCCACGCGGCGATCGCGCGCGCCGCGTCCAGGCCGCCGCCGAGCGCCTCGGCCTGACCGAGCTGCTCGACCGCAGGCCCGGCGAGCTCTCGGGGGGCGAGCGCCAGCGCGTGGCGCTGGGCCGGGCCATCGTGCGCGAGCCGAAGGTGTTCCTGTTCGACGAGCCGTTGTCCAATCTCGACGCCCAGTTGCGGCTCGGTTTGCGGGCCGAGTTGCTGCAGCTGCATCGCGATCTCGGGACGACGATGGTCTACGTCACGCACGATCAGATCGAGGCGCTGACGATGGGGGAGCGCATTGCCGTCATGCACGGCGGACGCCTGCGCCAGGTGGGGACGCCCGGCGAGGTGTATGCCAGCCCCGCCGACGCATTTGTCGCGGGCTTCGTCGGCAGTCCCGGCATGAACGTCCTGTCCGCTGCGCCGGAAGCGGACCGGAAGCGCGTGCTCGCGTGCGGCACGTTACGGCTGAAAGTCCCCATGAATATCTCGGGCAGCGTCCTGCTCGGCGTCCGTCCCGAGCACGTCGAGATCGAGCTTCCCGGTGTCGGGGTCGGCGATGCCGAAGTGCGCGTCGTCGAGCCGCTTGGCAGCGATACGCTCGTGCACCTCGACGCCGGCGGAGTGGCGTTGGTCGCGAAGGTCCAGGGCATCCCCCTGATACGCGCGGGCGATCGCGTCGGCGTCCGCATCGATCCGATGCAGCTGCACCTGTTCGACGCGACCGGCGCCCGCCTGGGATGACGCGCCGCGCGCTCGCCGTCGTCTCCCTGGTGCTCGCGCTGGCCTGCCGTACCGACCGTACGGTGCTGGCGCTCGCCGACTGGGCGGACTATCGCGAATCCGAAGTCGAGGACCGCGCCCTCGCGCCGTTCGCAGCGGCACATCCCGGCGTGGTCGTCGAGCAGCAGAGCTCCGGCACGGGGCTCGTGGAGTACCGCGAGCGCATTCTCACGTCGATCGCCGCCGGTCACCCGCCGGACGTGTTTCTGCTCGATCACGCCGATGTCCCGGCGTTCGTCGATCACGGGGCGGTCATCGATCTCGCCCCCTACCTGGCGCGGCTGGGAATCGATCCGGCACGTTACGATTCCACGGTGCTCGGCATGTTTCGCCGCGGCACCGCGGTGTATGCCCTCCCCAAGGGTTACACCCCGATGGTGATCGTGTACAACAAGGACCTGTTCGATCGCGCCGCGCTGCCCTACCCGACGAGCGACTGGACCTGGGACGAGTTCCGCCGTGTGGCGCGCGTGCTCACGCGCGATACCGACGGCGACCGCCGCGTCGATCAGTGGGGGACCGCGTTCGACCGGCGCGCCTTTCTCTGGATTCCGTGGTTGTGGTCGGGCGGCGGCGACGTGCTGTGCGCCGACGGTACGCGCGCAACCGGGTGCCTCGACAGCCCGCAAAGCGTAGCGGCGATCCGCTGGCTCACCGGCTGGGTGACCGACGACAGCATCGCTCCGCGCGCCGCAGACAACCTGCGCCTGTTCTATTCGGGCAAGGTAGCCATGCTGACGACGGGCCACGACTGGATTCCCACGCTGCGTCCCTACGTGGATGACGGCCGCTTGCGGATCGGCTTCGTCGAGATCCCGCACCGCTCAGGCGTCCAGCCGCAAACGGTCGTGTACGCTTCGGGCCTTGCCGTGCCCGCCGACGCGGCCCATCGCAAGCTTTCGGTGGAGCTCGCCGCGTACCTCGCCGATTCGCTGGCCGAGGCGATCCGCCTGAACGCCGGGATCGAGCTGCCGAGTCTCACCGCCTCGGCGCAGACCGTAGCGATCCTCGACACGACGGGGTGGGAGCCGGTGTTCGTGCGCGCCATGCATCACGCCCGGATGCCGTGGGGCGCGCGCGTGGCGCGCTGGCGCGAGATCGATGCCGATCTGCACGACATGATGGATCGCATCGTCCTGCAGCACGTCGACCCCGCGATGGCGGCACATGACATGGCGCGCCAGGTCGACAGCGTCCTCACCGTGGCCGACCCATGAAACGACTGGGGCGCCGCATCGCCGGCGCGCTCGTCATGGGCATCGCTGCGCTCGCGGCGCTCGCTGCTGCCCGTATCGTGATCCATCGCGCGGAAATCGCGACGGCCGAGCGCTCCGCCAACTCCGCCGCCGCCTACCTCGCCCTCGTGACGCCGACGGAAGCGCGCGGCTCCGCCTATCAGCTGGTGCAGCTCCTCGCCCAGGCACGCGGCATCGGTACGCTTCCCGGGTGGGTCGATGTCGTCGAGGTCTATCACGGCAACGCCCCGCTGGTCCACGCCACCGCCACGCCGCTGCCGCAGGCGACGCTCGACGAGCTGCGCCAGCGCGAGGTGCCGTTGTTCTCCGGGGACGAGGTGATCGTTCCGCTGAAGGACAAAGACGACTGGGACGGCGTCGGCGCCGTGGCGATGCGGGTCGTCTCAACCGACGACGCGATCCTCGGCGGGTGGGGCATCGTCCTCGTGATCGTGCTCGCAGCCGCGGGGGCCGCGGTGCCGGGTGTCGGGCGTCCTGCCATTTTCGCGTGCGTGCTCGGCGCCGTGCTGGTGGGTTCGGCGGCGTATGCGCGCGTCGTCGCAGGGGAGGCCGCGGCGACCGACCGCTGGCTGGCG
>DASTHG010000258.1:0-3434 GCA_035718325.1 Gemmatimonadales bacterium
CATGGCGACCCTGACGCAGCGTCACCCAGCGTCCCTCGCCCTGCCAGGCACCGTTGCCCTCACGGGCTTCACCGGGACCGGCCTCCTCGGGTCGTTTGCTGTGGTGGCGGCCGCCCCCGGGACCGACACAGTCATCGCCACCGCCACAGGTCACGAGCCGGACACCGCCGTAATCACCGTGACCACACCGCGGTTCCTGCTCCCCGACACCGTCCACGCCACGACGCTCGGTGGTTTCGTAGGCGTGCAATTGGGAGACTCACTGGGTAGTTCGCATCCGCCCGCGGCGGACATGCTGTTGCTGGCCACCTCGAGCAACGCTGGCATCGTGCGCGACACCTCGAGCCGCTTCCCCGCGCGCTTCTTTGGTTGGACAATCGCGTTGCCGGTCGTCGATACCGGTGTCGCCACCGTCACCCTGGCAGATTCTGCCGGCCTCTATCCGCCGCGGCCCTTCACCGTCGTCGTGACCCCGGACGCGTCGCTCCATGCAATCATCGACGATGCGTACCAGATCGGCCCCGTCGCCACCGGGCAGCGCTTCGAGGACAGCCGTTTCCTGGTCACCGACGGCGACTATGGCACCACCGCGCACACCGTCCACCTCGCGACGACGGTGCCGGGGGTACTGCGCATTCCCGACTCGATCGTGGTCACGAGCGGCCCCTCCGCGTTCTTCCCGGGCGCGGGAGGGGACACGCCGGGCACGACGCGCATCATCGCCACGTCCCACGGCTACCGGCCCGACACGTCAGAGCTCGTCACCGTCGGATTGGGACACCTGGTCCTGCAGGCCCCCGAGACGGCGTTCGTCGGCGGCAGCGGGTACGGCGCGACCGTCACAGCGCAGAGCCCAAGAGCCATCCCGCAGCCCATGGACGTGAGTCTGGCCGCGACGCTGGTCCCGCTCGAAGCCGGCATCACCCCCCAGACCGCCACGGCCACGATTCCCGCGGGACAGACGGTGAGTCCGGCTACGCCACTCGCCATCACCGCTCCCGGCAACGTGCGACTCGCCGTCATCGATCAGCGGGCGGTCCCAGCGCCCTTCCGCGGGGATACGGTGACCGTGGTGGCGCAGCTGCCGTGGCTGCACCTGATCGGTGGATTCGGTCCGAATCTGAGCGTCGGGGTGGGACAACGGCTGGAAGCCATCCTCACTCGCCCAGCGAACGTGGTGGCCGCGGCTGCGGCGGTGAGCGTCGCGCATTACGGCAGTCGCACGGCCGCCGGGGCGGGCATCCAAGTGCCCGCCGGTCAGGCCGCGGCGCCGTACTCGATCGCGGGTCAGGCGATCGGCACCGATACGCTCATTCTCAGCGACGCGGGATACGCAACGGACACGGTGCAGGTGGTGGTCACGGACGGGATCGTCGAGGCACTCAATTGGCCGGCCCAGCTCCGCGTCGGCGATTCCATTTCAATCATCCTGCAGGTATACGATGCATCAGATACGCCGCACCCCGTGACCGCCCCCACGACCTTCACCATGCAAACGAGCGGCGGCCTGACCTTCAGTGACGGTGCGCGGACGATCAGCTCGATCACGATCCCCACGGACTACGCTGTCTCGCCCCTGTTCTACGTGAAAGGCACGACGGCCGGGTCGGCCAGTGTCTGGTTCGTCAACGTGGACTATCTGCAGCACACGTATCAGACGACGGTGGTGGCGCATTGAGGTTTGATCAACGCGTGCGTTGATAGCGACAGAGTGGAGGTTGCTGTCATCTTTGCCGCGCTCGCTGAGCGAGAAGCAGCCCTTCCGCGAAGCGAACGACTCCGAACAACATCGCGCCCCAGGTGATGATGTACGTTCCCCCTCGCGACTGAACAGCGGCGGCATACGACGCCACCGTTATCAACAAGCCCCCCCCGGCCCACATCGCTCCTCGTCTCATGAGGACGCCCGCCCGCTGCTCCTGCGCGGCACGCCACTGCTCGAGCGCAGGGCCGATGACCCGCTCGATGTCCGCATCGGTCAACCCGTCGTCTCGCAACCGGGATCCAATGGTCGCGCGGGACAGCCCCGCCTCGAGGAGCTCGTTGACCAACCGCTGCGCTGTTTCTGAAGTAATGGGTTCCGAGCTTATACCTGGGTCTGCCCGCTCGGGCATCAACCCACGGCGCGCCATCTCCTCCGTGATCACGACCCACGCCCGCGGCAGGTAGGCGCTCTCGCCCAGCTCGTGTGCCTCGATCAGGGCTTCGTCGCTGAACCGCTCGTATTGCCTGCGAAGCTGCTCCACCGTGACGTCCACGAGTCCACTCCGCTCTCGTTAACTCGCTCTCACGGTAAGGTTGCGGCATACCCGTCAAGCAACGATCAACTCCAGTCGTTCAGTCTTGCCCCGTCCGCCGCCTTATCGACCGCCGCTCTCGTTTCTTGACCGCCGCCTCACCGAGCGCTCGAATCCGGCTGAAAGAACGACCGCGGCGTCTCCCCCTTCAAGAACGGATTGATAAAGGCCAACAACAGATCGACCTGCGTGATCACGGCGGTATGCGACGTCGCCGGCAGCACGGCGAAGCGCGACGTCGGCAGCGGCTGCCCCATGTCGCCCATTCCACCACCACCCAGCAGCCGGAATAGCGACACCGAATGCTCGAGCGTCGCCACGTCGGCATCGCCGGTGATGATGAGCACAGGAATCTTCATCTTCCGCACGTCGGCCTCCCACGCCATCGGCTCCTTCTCGAGCTGAATCAGCTTCGCCACGAGTGCCGGAAACCCGTTCGTATCGGCGGCGAGCTTCTTGTACTCGGCGGCGAACGGCATTTGCTCGAACATCGCGACCGTCATCTTGGGAATGAATGCCGTAAACGCCGGCTGCCAGCCGCGCGCATCGTAGCCGCCCGACGCCGACACGAGCTTGTTCACCTTCTCCGGATGGCGGATGGCGAGCTGTAGTCCGGTGGCGGCGCCCATCGAATAGCCGAAGACGTCGGCCTTCTGGAGGCCGACCGAATCCATGAAGGCCGCCACGTCGTCCGCCAGGTTGGGATACGTGATCGGGCGATCGATGTCCGTGGTGCGGCCGTGGCCCTGCAGCTCGAGCGCATAGACCCGATGCGTCTGGGCGAGCCTGGGAATGATCGCGCCCATCGCCGGGATGTTCATGTAGGCGCCGTGCAGCACGATCAACGGATCGCCGGCGCCGGATACCTCGTAGTACAGCTGCATCCCGTGGATGAGGACGCGGTGGCCGACGGCCGGAGCCTGGGCTGGAGGTGTCGGGGGAGCCTGCGTGCGGCAGCCCGACAGCACGGCGGCCGCGGCGACGAGGGTAGTGCGGAGTACGGCGTTCATGATATGGTCTCCGGGGTTCGTGTCGTTACCCGGGCGACGAACGAGGACCGTCCGAATCGACAGCGTCCCGAATCTTGGCCAACTCCACAACCAGGTCCCGCTGGCCGGACAGGACCTTCTCCAGGGC
>DASTHG010000259.1:0-2501 GCA_035718325.1 Gemmatimonadales bacterium
CGCCCCCATGCGCCCACTGCAGGCCGTGGCGGAGGCCGCGCTGAGGCTGATCGCGGCGACCGCGCCCTTGACGCCCTGTGCGGAGACGCTGGAGGCCGCCGAGACGCTGACCGCCGCCGTTCCGGCGTGGAGGCCCGTGACCGCGACCGTCGCCGTGCACGGCACCGTACTGGTCTCGGTGTGGCTCGCGGCCGTCGTGCAGGACGTCGACGACGTGCAACTGATTGCAGCAGTACGAGCTGCGCCCTTAGCCGCCGTGATGGCCGAGGCTGCGGTCTCTGGAACCGAGGCTGTACCCGCGCGCGCGGCCGTAGCGACGACGGTTACTGTCGCCGTTTCATCCACCACCGCACCGGCTCCGGCGCCCGTACACGTGACGTCAGAGGTGCACGAGCACGACGCCGTCGCCCCAGCATTCTTTACGCCCGCCGCCGAGACCGATGAGACGCTCGAAAGAGCAGCCGTCCCTGCCGCATTTTTCACGTCCCCGGAGGAGACCGAACTCGTGCTGGAGACAGATGCGCCTTCACTGCGCGCTGTCGTGACGACCGGCGTGACCGTCGCCGTGGCGGGCACGGAGACGTCGACGTTGCCCGCGTGGGCGCCAACCACGGAGACGCCGGAGGCCGAAGAGATCGTGCTGGTCTCGGCATGCGAAGACGCGCCGACGCAGGCCACCGACGACGAACACGAGCACGCCGCCGTCGCTACAGCGCTCTTCGTCCCGGCAGCCGCCACGCTCGATGCACTGGACACCGTGATGGCAGCTAGTGCGCCCTTGATGCCTGAATACGCGTAGCTGCCGCCTTCCCAGTTGTCGAGCGTCTCGTTAGCTGTGCCGTTGCTGGCTGCCTCAATGCCCGGGTTGCCCGACGACAGGTCGGTGTCCGTGGCTGAGAAGCCGCTGATGGCGACGCCGTTCTTGTACGCCGTGAGCGTGGATCCCACCACGGTGAGCTTGAGGACGTCGCCGTTCGACCACGCCACCGAGGCACTGTAGAGCGTCGTCAGGACGCCGTTGACGACCTTGTAAAGCTTCGTGGTGTAGTTCGGACCCGCTGAATCGTAGAGGACCGAGACGCCGTAGAAGTCCCGCGTCGATGTGCCGCTGGAGTCCGCATCCGTCGAGCACCGAACCAGCACACCCGCGTGGTAATTGCCTGACTGGAATTCAAGGCCACCAATGGCCGCCTGCGAATACTGGTCCGCGGCAAATGTACCTGCGCCCACCCACCGCGCTTGGGAACCGATGGGCAGGGCTTGGGCTGAGCCACTGCCGTACGCGACCGTACCACTGGTCGCAATGACCCCCCAGAACGAGTCGAGTTGCAGCCAGTTCGCACCGATGGAGCCCCGATTGAAGTCATCCGTCGCAACCGGGATCGCACCGTACGTTCCGCCGGTGAGCACCGACGAATGGCTGAGCACCACCGCACCGCTGCCACTGGCCAGCGCAGGTGTGGGGATGTAGCTGGCTTCCCACTCGACCGCGCCGATTTCCAGCGAGCGCGAGCCTAGGTTGTAGTAGCCGTAGACCTTGTACTCGACGTTTGCGCCGGTGGGGTCGATGTCCCGCAGCAGCAGCGAGTCCCAGTACGCCGTGATGATCTGACCGACGTCGCTCTTGACGGGGACGTCTGAGACCAGCGTGGCGACGTACGAGCCGTTGTTCCACAGCTCAATCTTGGCGGTGACTGCGCCGAGGCCGTAGCCGATATTGGCCGCATCCAGCCGCGCCAGCACGCGCACGGTCTGTGTCCCCGACAGGCCGTTGCCCGCGGGGATCGTGTCCATGGCGACGTAGGCGACGTTGTCGAGGCCGTAGACCGCGTTACCCGCAGCCGTGACCGAACTGGAGCACGAGACGGTGGCCTGAACCTGCGGCCACTCGACGATGGGCAGCGGAAAGTCCGCGACGTCCCGATCCCCGGGCTGCCACTGACTTATTGCTAGGTCAAGGGGAAAGCCTAGCAGGCGCATGGCCTGTTACCCCTGAACGAGGCGGATCAGCCCGTTGTAGGTGATCGTACCCGTGGTCGCGATGGCGGGTGTCATGAACGACAGGCACGCCGCGTCGTAGATGCGCTCCAAGTTGAAGGCACTGTTGATGCCATCGAAGATGAACGGCACGTTGGCAATCGGGATCGGCACGAGGCAGTGTGGATGCCCGATGAAGAACGTCGAAGTCCCGGTCACCGAGGCCGTGGTGCTCTGCGCGATGTTTGTGAGGTAGCGCGCCCCCTGATCCGGCGAGTTCAGGGTGACGAACCACGTACCCGCCGGGGTGTTGGCGCGCAGCGCGACCGCGGAGGCCGCCGCCGCGTAGGCCGCCGCCGCTTCTGCCGTGTTGCCCGCGTCGTCGACGTACGTCACCGTGATGTTGTGCGCGGTCGCCGAGAGCGCCGTCGTGATTTCGGTGCCGATGAAGCTGCCGGGGGCCGTGCCTGCCGTCTGGAAGCGGTCCGGCCGGTTGGCGGAGTCGATGGCCGTGCTGGTCGACG
>DASTHG010000260.1:0-5166 GCA_035718325.1 Gemmatimonadales bacterium
CTCGACCTCGTTGTCCTTCGCCGAGTGGGAGTTGATGCGCTTGTAGTGATTGTAGACGGCGACGGCGAGGGTCTTCTTGGCGCGTTCCTGCCCGATGACGTATTGGTCGAGCACGTCCTTGATCTCGGACGGCGTCGGGACTTGGGTAATGGCTTCGGAGACCTCGCGCTCTTCGTCCTCGGCGAGAATCTCGTTGCACAGCGCGATGCACTCGTTGCAGATGTAGACGGACGGGCCGGAAATAAATTTCCGGACCGAGTCCTTCGACTTCCCGCAGAAGGAACAGCGGAGGTGCTTATCGTGCGACATGGGACTCCTAGTATGGGAAGGGTGGGCCCCCCGGCGCAAGCTCAGGGCTTCTTCTTCCCGTCATCCATTTCCTTGAAGTTTGTGATCACATGGTCGATAAGGCCGTATTCCCGGGCTTCTTCGGCCGACATGAAACGGTCCCGGTCCATGTCCTTCTCGATCACGTCGAGCGCCTTGCCGGTGTGCTTGGCATACAGCTCGTTCAGCTTGGAGCGCAGGTAGAGAATCTCGCGGGCCTGGATCTCGATATCCGCCGCGGTGCCCTGCGCCCCACCCGACGGCTGGTGCATCATGATGCGCGCATGGGGTAACGCCGAGCGCTTCCCCTTCGTTCCCGCGGTCAGGAGGAACGAGCCCATCGACGCCGCCATGCCCATGCAGATCGTGTTCACCGGCGCGCGCAGGAACTGCATCGTGTCGTAGATCGCCATGCCGCTCGAGACGAGACCGCCGGGCGAGTTGATGTACAGATAGATATCGCGCTCGGGGTTGTCGGCGTCGAGAAACAGCAGCTGGGCGATGATGATGTTCGAGACGTCGTCGTTGATCCCGGTTCCCAGGAACACGATGCGGTCCATCAGGAGCCGGCTGAAGATGTCGTAGGTGCGCTCGCCACGGCTCGAGCGTTCAATGATGTAGGGCGGATAAATGGTGCTCATCGGGTTCAAGACTCCACAGTGGACTGGGGCAGCAGGAAGGCGAATGCCTTGTCTTCGGTCAGGCCGCGCTCCAACTCGCGCAGCCGGCGGTTCTTCTCCAGCGATGCCTTGAGCTCCGCCGGCGCGAGCTCCCCCCGTCGCGCCGCCAGCTCGGCGATCTTCTGGTCCACCTCCTCGGGCGTCGCCCGGAGGGTGTGCTGCTCGATCACCCAGTCGAGCACCAGGTCGCGCAGCACCTGCTGCTCGGCGAGCGGCCGGAACTCCGTTGCGAACTGCTGCAGGCGATCCTCTCCGATGCCGTAGGCCTGCGCGTACGTGAGCGTCACCCGCTCGACCAACGGGCGGGGAGCGACGACATTGTTCGCCGCGACGATCTGCGCGATGAGATCGGCGCGCACCCGGGCGTCCGCCTCGCGCGTCGCATCCGCCGCGAGGTCATCCCGCACGGCCCGGCGCAGGGCGTCGAGGGAATCGAAGTCGCCGATCTCGCGGGCGAACGCGTCGTCCAGCGCCGCCAGCTCCTGGCGCTTCACTTCATGCAGCGTAAGCCGGATGTCGCGGGTCTGACCCCGCTTGGCTTCTTCGGGGAAGTCGTCGGGGAAACGGACCGTGGCATCGACCGTCTCGCCGGGGCGCATCGCGAGGATTTTCTCCTCGACCTCGGGGATCGCGCGCCCTTCGCCCAGCACGAACTGGTAGGGCTGCGGGTCCTTGGTGGTCTCGCCCTCGCGCTGCGCGATCGTGATGTGCACCAGCTCTTTGAGTCGGGGCTGCTCGCCGGTCACCGGATTCCACGTGGCGCGCTGCTCGCGCAGCGTCTGCAGCTGCTCATCGACCTGCGCCTCGGTCACCGGCTTCACGTCGCGTTTCACCGTGAACCCACCGAGGCGCGTCAGGGAAATTTCCGGTTTCACCTCCACGTGGAAGGTGAACGTGACCGGGGCGCCGTCTTCCCACTTGAGATCGTGGATGTGCGGATCGGCGATCGGCTTGAGCGTCTCCTGCTCCAGCGCCTGACGCCAGCTCGCCTGAATCAGGTCGCGCAGCGCCTGTTCGCGGATGTCGGCCGCGAACTGCTTCTTGATGATCGATTCGGGTGCCTTGCCCTTCCGAAATCCGGGCAGGCGCGCCCGGGCCTGGTAGGCGCGCGTGGCGAGATACTCCGCTTCGCGGACCCGGTCCGGCGGGACCGTGACGGCGAGCGAGGTCGCTCCCGGCTCGGAGGCGGTTTTCGTGATTTGAATGTCGGGCATGTCGAGACGGAATCTAAACCCGGGAGCCAGGTGTCGGGTGTCAGGCGCCAGAGTTACTTTCTCCGCCCTGTAACTCGACACCTGGCACCTGAAACCTCGAGGGTCCCGTGTTCCACCGCCGTCTTGCGCTGGCTCTTCCCGCACTGTTCCTCGCCGTCCTGCCCGCCGCCCGGGCGCAGGCCCCCTACGACAGCACCGTGTTCGCCGGCCTGAGCTGGCGCGAGATCGGCATCTTTCGCGGCGGGCGCACCGCGGCGGTCGCCGGCTCGGCGAGCCGGCCGCGCGAGTACTGGATGGGGACGATGGGCGGCGGGGTCTTCAAGTCCACTGACGGTGGGGACACCTGGACCGCCGCGGCCGACAAATACTTCGGCGGCACGATCGGCGCCTTCGGCGTGAGCGCCTCGAACCCCGATATCGTCTACGTCGGCACGGGTGAATTCCCGATCCGCGGCAACGTGTCGCGCGGCGACGGCGTCTTCAAGACCACCGACGGCGGCAAGACCTGGACGGCGCTCGGCCTCGCCGGCACGCGTCAGATCGCGCGGGTGCGCGTGCACCCCACGAATCCCGACATCGTCTACGTGGCGGCGCAGGGCGATCCCTTCGGCCCCTCGGCCGACCGCGGCGTCTACAAGTCGACCGACGGCGGGAAAACCTGGAATAAAGTTCTGTTTCGCAACGATTCGACCGGTGCGTCGGACCTCATCATCGATCCATCGAACCCCGACGTCCTGTACGCCACGCTGTGGCAGACCCGCCGCAGACCGTGGACCCTCACGTCGGGCGGCGCGGGCAGCGGCATCTTCAAATCGACGGACGCCGGGGCGCACTGGACCGAGTTGACCCACAACCCCGGGCTCCCCTCGGGCGTGCTCGGCAACATGGGGATCACCGTTTCGCCCGTAAAACCGTCGCGTGTGTGGGCGTTGATCGAGGCCGACTCGGGCGGTGTGTACCGTTCCGACGACGGGGGTGCCACCTGGTCGTGGATCAACCGCGACCACAAGCTGCGGGTGCGCGCCTGGTACTACATGAAGATCTACGCCGACCCCAAGGACTCGAACGAGATCTACGCCACCAATGTGATCTTCTACCGCTCGAAGGACGGTGGCCGGAGCTTTCAACAGATCAACGTGCTGCACGGCGACACCCACGATCTCTGGATCGCCCCGAACGATCCGGACCGCATGATCATGGGGGACGACGGCGGCGCGACAGTGTCGATCAACGGCGGTACGACCTGGAGCGATCAGGACTACGCCACCGCGCAGTTCTATCACGTGGCGACCACGAATCATTTTCCGTACAGAGTGTGTGGCGCGCAGCAGGACAATTCGGGCGTGTGCGGTCCGAGCCGCTGGCCCGGCGGCATCGACCGGTCGCAGTGGTACGACGTCTCGGGCGAATCGGGCTTCATCCAGGCGCGTCCCGACACCCCTGACGTCACCTTCGGCGGTGACAATTCGGGGTTCCTGATTCGCATCGACCACGCGACGAACACGGCGCAGCTCGTGAATCCGTGGCCCGATTCTCCCGACGGCCATCCGGCGTCGGAAGGGAAATACCGGTTCCAGTGGACGGCGCCGCTGCTCATCTCGCCGCACGATGCCAACACGATGTACATCGGCGGCAACGTGCTGTTCAAGACGACCAACGAAGGCAAGAGCTGGACGGCGGTGTCGCCCGATCTCACCCGCCACGATCCGGCGACGCTCGGACCGTCGGGCGGCCCGATCACGCTCGACCAGACGACCGCCGAGTACTACGCCACGATCTTCGCGCTCGCCGAGTCGCCGCTCGTCAAAGGACTCATCTGGGTGGGCTCGGACGACGGGTTGATCCATGTGACGCGGGACGGCGGGCTGCACTGGGCCAACGTGACCCCCGCCGGCTTCGGCGACTTCACCCGCGTGTCGATCATCGAGCCGTCGCATTACGCGCCGGGCACGGCCTACGTGGCCGCCAACCGCTACCAGATGCAGGACGAGGCGCCCTACATCTACAAGACGACGGACTACGGCAAGACGTGGACGAAGCTCGTCACCGGTATTCCGGCCACCGAGTTCACCCGCTCGGTGCGGGAAGACCCGGTGCGGCGCGGCCTGTTGTTCGCCTCCACCGAGCGCGGCGTCTACGTCTCGTTCTCGGATGGCGCGCTCTGGCAGTCGCTGCGCCGCAACCTCCCGATCGTGCCCGTACACGATCTCGCCATCAAGGACGGCGACCTGATCGCGGCCACGCACGGGCGGTCGTTCTGGATTCTCGACGACATCTCCCCGCTCGAACAGCTCGGCGATTCGACCGTGGCGGCCAGCGGCCACCTGTTCCGCCCCCGTGCTCCCTATCGCGTCGACTGGGGCCAGAGCGGCGGGTTCGGAGACAACCCGGCACACCCGGTGGGCAAGAACCCGCCGTCGGGCGCGGTGATCTACTACTCGCTGAAGACCGCGGGCCAGACGATCACGCTCGACGTCCTCGATTCAGGCGGCGCGGTGATCCGCACGTTCTCGAGCGCGCAGGATTCCCTGACGCGCGTCGACAGTCTCGCCGGAGAGGCGAGCAAGAAGGCGCGCACCGACAGCCTGCACCAGGCCGGGATCACCGACAGCACGAAGGTCGACTCGATCCTCGGCGACACGCTGAAGGACGACGACAAGCCCTGGCCGCACCGGCCCCCCGCCGACCCGCGGCTCCCCAACAAGGCGGGGCTCAACCGCTTCGCCTGGAGTCTGCGCTACCCCAGCGCGCAGTCGTTCTGGGGCAACCGCGACATCGCCACCGACGGGCCGATGGCGCTGCCCGGGCGCTATCGGCTGCGGCTGCACGTGGGGAACGAGACATACGTCCAGCCGCTTGTGGTGCGCGCCGACCCGCGGGGCCACGCGACGCCGGCCGCCCTGGCGCAGCAGTTCCGGCTGCTGCGGCAGATCCGGGACACCGTC
>DASTHG010000261.1:0-13667 GCA_035718325.1 Gemmatimonadales bacterium
GCGCGCTTCACGTCGGTTGCGCTTGCAGGGCGGGCTGATCCTGCTCGTCGCCGTGGCGGTAGCCAGCATCGGCTGGGTCCGCCGCGCGACGGCGGACGAGGACACCACGCCCTCGACCTCGGCGATGCTGAGCCAGGTGCAAGACATGTCGCAGCAGCTCGAATCGCTGCGCGGCGAGTTGTCGGTCGCCCGGCTGCAGCTCGATCGCGCCGAGGCGGTCATGGAGTATTCGGGACGCTACGACATCCCGGCCAACCTCGCGTCCGCGATTTACGACATCGCGCTGGCCGAAGGGATCGAGCCGGGGCTCGCGTTCCGGCTGGTCCGCGTCGAATCCGGGTTCGACCTCCACGCCAAGAGTGGGGCGGGAGCCGTCGGATTGACGCAGGTCCTGCCGGGCACCGCGCGGTTCTACGACGCGGGGCTCACCACCACCCAGCTGTACGACCGTGATACCAATCTGCGGCTGGGCTTCCGGTACCTGCACGACCTGCTGGCCCGCTACGACGACAACCTCGAGCGGGCGCTGCTGGCGTACAATCGTGGCCCGGGGAAAGTGCAGGAGCTGCTCGACGCCGGCGTCGACCCGTCGAACGGGTACGCCCAGTCGGTGATGCGGGGCTACCACCGCCGGGTGAACTCGACGGAGTAGTATCCTCCTCACCAACCAAAAGGGCCGGGGAAACCCCCGGCCCTTTTCATTTCCCCGAAACCCCGGCCACTACTCCGACTGATTCTTGCTCGCCCGCTGCGACGGCGGGATGCGCAGCATCTTCCCCGCTTTGATGACGGAGTCGCGTGAGAGGCCGTTGTAATCGAGCAGGGCGTCGAGATCCACGCCGTAGCGGCGCGCGATCTGGCTCGCCGTTTCGCCACGGCGCACCCGGTGCGAGGCGGCGATGGACGAAGACCCGCCGTCGCTGCGCGCCGCAACGCGCGCGCCGTCGTCGGCGGTGGCGCTCTTCCAGGACGATCCCGGCACCGTGCGACCGCTCATGGGAATCACCACCCGCGTCCCGACGCGCAGCGAGCGCGTGCGGAGTGACGGATTCGCCCCCTGAATCAGCGCCACCGAAACGCGATACTGCTTGGCGATATCGGAGAGCGTCTGGCCGCGCGTGACGTAGTGCTCGACGAAGGTGATCCGGCTCGTCGCCGGCAGGGTGTCGTACCGCTCCGCCGTGCGCGTCCCGGCGCCGCGCGGCACGCGTACGGTCACTTCACGGCCCGGGGGCGTCACACCGCGCACGAACTGCGGGTTCAGCTCCAGCAGCGCTTCGGTCGTCGTGTCGGCGAGGCGGGCCAGGACGTCGAGCCCTGTCGCCTCCGGCACCCGGATCTCGTCAAACTGCAGCGGTGGAATCTTCGGAATGTCGGTAAAGCCGTACCGGTCCGGTTGCTTCGCGATCAGCGCCGCGGCGATCAACTTCGGCACGTAATCACGCGTTTCGCGCCGCAGGTAGCGGCGGTCAGCCAGCTGGAAGAAGGTGTCGTCGGTCAACGAATCGGACTGGCCGGGGAGGTGGCGCACGCCACGCTGGATACGCCCTTCTCCCGCGTTGTACGCGGCCGCCGCCAGATACACGCTCCCCAGACGCTGCACCAGATCGGACAGGTAATTCACCGCGGCATCGGTTGCCTTGTAGGGATCGCGCCGCTCGTCCACCCAGGGATCGACTTCGAGGCCGTACAGGCGGCCGGTCCCCGACACGAACTGCCACATCCCCACGGCACGGGCGCGGCTCACCGCCGAATTGGACAACCCGCTCTCGATCAGCGTCAGGTAGACGAGATCTTCCGGAAGCCCCTTGGCCCGCAGCCGCTCCCGGATCATGCCCTCATAGCGCGACAGGCGCGACAGCCAGATCGCAAAGCGGTCGCGCGCGTCCACCTGGAAAAACTCGAGGTAGGCGAGCACCCGGCGGTTGGTTGCGTAGCTCGTGACGTTGATGTCGAAGGTCGGCGGGAGGTCCGTGTCATCCGCACCGGCGACGATGTCGCGCCCTTCGGGACCGAACAACCGCACCGCTTCCTTCTCGACATCCTCGCTGCGCACCGTCGCGGCGACGGCCGCACTGTCGGGCTTGTTCGAGACGGTGTCGGTGAACCGCGTGACGACCGCCGGAGCAGGGGCGGCAGGGACCGGCGCCTGGGATACCGGCGCGGAGTGACCAGCGCAGGCGGCAAGGCCTGCACCCACGAACAGCAAGACGGGCGCGCGGAGCATCATCGTGTGGTTACGTAGTTCCCGAGAACTCGGTTCGTTGCGTTCAAGACCGCCAGCGCGGCCCCGCGGGGCGGGTCCGTCTCGGTCAGATACGAGCCCACCATGCGCCAGGAGTTCCCGTCCGAACGCACCGACAGACTCACGATCACGACGGTGGCGTCGAACGCCCGCACCGCCTTCACACCCAGAAGATCGAGCTCGACTTCCCGCGCGACGGCGCTCTGCAGGGCCTGCACGGCGGCTTCGGCGGAGCAGCGCAACTCGCCCGCCTGCGACGACATCCCCTGCGCTTCGCCGACGAATTCCCGGCCGTCATTCCACGACAACAAGACCCGCGCTCGGCAACTTCCGTCAGCCAGCCGGTCGAGCGCGAAGGTCTGAAAGCGCAATCGCTCCGGTAAGGCTGCCGCGGGCCCGCTGGTGTGCGACTTGGGTCCTTCGCTGTCTTGCGTCATGGCCCTCCATCCTCCGCTTCCCACCGCCTGGCACACGCAAGTTCAGCAGTGACAACTGATTAACTTCTTGCGGCCAGCAGATTCGACAACGCGGCGTCCGGAATCAACTCAGCTTGCAGAAACAGTGCCGACTTCGAGGTTGCTTCAATCGGATAGGGGGTCCAGAAGGCCTTATCCCGCAACCTGCCCGAACTGGCGCGAAACGACAGCATCAACTGCCACGCATGCTCATTGGGGCGCAATTCCGCCACCGGTTGGACATGCCAAACCTCATCCCCATAAGCGATTACGCGCCAGGGCATGGAGACCCCCAGGAGTGTGATCGACGTCCCAATGGGTCGCCCAATATGAACGTAACCGCAAGTCAGGTCAAGACTTGATTAGTCGCCGCGAGTCGCCAAAGCCTTGAAGCGGGCCGCCAGGTCGCGCGTGACGGGACCGGGAGCGCCGCTCCCGATCGTCCGGCCGTCGAGCTTCGTCACGCCGATAACCTCCGCCGCCGTACCGGTCAGGAAGACCTCATCAGCGGTATAGAGGTCGTAGCGGTTCTGTGGGATCTCCACCGCCCCGTACCCGGCCTCCTGCGCCAACTCGAGCACCGCGTCGCGGGTCACGCCACGCAGGATGCCGCTGTAGGGGGGCGGCGTGCGCACCGTGTGGTCGGACACCGAAAACAGATTCATGCCGCTCGCTTCCGCCACAAAGCCCGCGGAGTCGAGCATGATCACTTCGTCGACGTTGGCGGCGATGCCTTCGATCTTGCCGAGGATGTGTGCGAGGTAGTTGAGTGATTTGACGCGGGGGGAGAGGTTTTCCTTGTGGCTGATCGGTGTCGCGGCAGTCAGGCAGACCAGTCCGCGATCGTAGCGGTCCTGGGGCCACAGTCGGATCGTGTCGACGATGCAGATAATCGTGGGCCGCACGCACTTGCGTGGATCCAACCCGAGATCCCCTACCCCGCGCGTGATCACCAGACGGATGTAGGAGTCCTGCATCTTGCTCTTGGCGTAGGCCTCGGCGACCATCGCCTCCATCTCGGCGCGTTGCACCGGGACGTCGAGATTGATCGCTTTGGCGGAGTCGTACAAGCGCTCGAGATGCGCATCGAGCCGGAAGATGCGGCCGTTGTACGCGCGGATCCCTTCGAATACGCCATCACCATACAGCAGGCCGTGGTCGAATACGCTGACCTTGGCCGAGTCGCGATCGTAGTACTTGCCGTCGATCCAGATGGTGGTCATGCCGGGGAGGTAATCTGACCTCCCCGGCCGACCGTGACAACCCTGGCTCAACCGTCTCCTTCGCCGCCGCCACTCCCCTCGCCACTGTGATCATCGTGGCCGTCGTGGTTGTCGTCTTCGAACGCGTTGATCGAGCGGTGAATGTTCTCGTTGATCAGTCCACCGTTCGCCGCGTTGCCGGGATCGACCACGCCGACGCCACCGGGGCCGGCGAACCAGCCCGACAGGTCGAACCGCAGCGTGACATTCGCCATCCCCGACGCGTCGACGACCAGCGGCGGCGAGATGCCGACCTCCTGCTCCGCCTCGAGACCCGAGGTGAAGGTGAAATCGGTGCGCGTGCCCTTGTGACTGAATGTCCCCGTTACCCGGATCGAGATACTGTCGAAGCCCGGGTTGGCGGCGAGGAACGCCGAATCGCGCGGCAGCCGCGGCGCGTGGATCTTGAACTCCAGCGCGTCGTACTGTCCGGCCGGTGCGGCCACGTTGACGAGCGCCATGACCGCGGTGTCGCCGAGCGGCAGCGAGACGAGGACCGGCCCCGCTTTGATCTCCTCACATCCCTCGCGATCGCGCTCCGCTATGCCGTCGTCGCCGGCGGAGTCGTGATGCTCCGCGCTATCGGGATGGTCGACAGAATCGGGACGCTCACCTCCGTCCCCGATCGTGTCGCAGGCCGCGGTCTCGACCGGCTTGAGCTCGATGCGGCGCAGCACGAGATCGACGCTCTTCACGATCACCGTATCGGAGTCCGCCGCGATCACCGTGGAGTCGCCGGACAGGACCACCGATGCGGTGGACGACGCGAACACCGAGCGCTGCCCGGAGACAGCGAGATTGACACGTCCCATCGCCGCATTCGGACCACCGCTCTCCGCCGTGCAGGCGGCGAGCGCGACCGGAACGGCGAGCAGTAGCATCGCACGTTTCATATTGGGCTCCTCGAGGGTGTGCGATCAGCTGCTGTGGTACACATCCGCGAGCCACGAGTGGCAGACGCTGTGCCCCGCACGACGCCCCCGACTGCAGCTACCTAAGTCACAACGGCTCATCCGGTTGCGTGCTGACCGGGAACTGTGGTCAGCGCCGGCTGTGACGCGAAACGATCCACCTGCCGCGCTGCAGGCCAGCCAAGGGCCGGGCCCGGGGGTCGGCGGGCCACGGCCCTCGCGGCCGTGCGCTGTCCCGGCTCAGCTGCCCTCGTGATGGTCGTCGCGACCATCCCGGTTGTCGTCCTCGAACGCATCGATCGAGTTCTTGATGTTGTTCTGTACGATCCCCTCATTGGCCCCACCCACGTTCGCCGACGCCGGATCGATCAGCGCGGAGCCGTTCACGAACCAGGTCGAGACGTCGAGCCGGATCGTGAGATTCGCGGGTGTGCCGTCGACGACGGTGAGCGGCGGGCTGAAGGCCAGCTCCTCCGAGGCGTCGAGGTCCTGCGTGAACACAAAGTCGCTGCGGCTGCCGGCGTGACTGAACGTGCCCGTCGCGCGGATCGAGATGTTCTTGAAGTTCGGGTTGGCGGCCAGGAACGACGCGTCGGCGCTCGACGTCGAATCGGTCTTGTGGATCTCGAACTCCAGCTTGTCGTACTGCCCCGCCGGGGCGTTCACGCTGACGGCGGCTGCCGTGTTCGCGGCACCGAGCGGGAAGGTCGCGAGCACGGGACCAGATTCGAATTCCTCGCAGTCCCCGTTCGTTGGATTGCTGTCGCAGCTCGCCGCGTCGAGCCGTTTCAGCTCGATCTTCCGGAGCACGACGGCGAGGCTGCGCAGGATCAGGGTGTCGTTGCCGAGCGCGACGACCGTGCTGTCGCCGGCGTCGACCACGACCGCCGCGGAACTCCCGCTGAGGGCTGCCGCAGCCGGCGCCGAGCGCGCCGACAGCGACAACGAGACGGAGCCGCCGCCGCTGCCGCTGGAGCACGCGGCCAGCCACGTGAGGGCGGCTGTCGCGACGAACCGCCGAATGGAATACGATGCATTGCGAACCATGTCAGTCTCCATGTACGAGGTGAGGAGCGTTCTTCCGCGCGCGGGGGTTTGCACGCACCGTGCCTCCCGGCGTGCTGCGAGGCAGCGCGTAACTGCTTCCTACTCTGTCGGTTGGACTTGGTGCGGTGGGTCACAACACTCTTTGTGGAGCGAAACGGATCAGTGCTGTGGATCAAGGCGAGGCAATCACTCGTCTCGCAACACCTTTAATGAAGTGCGGATGTTGTCCTTCACGGTGTGTTCGTCCGGTCCCCCCGCCGCAGCGGTGGCGGGATCGAGCAGCGTCTGGTGATCGCCGCTCGTGAACCATGATCCCACATCGACGTGTAGCGTGATGCGCAGCGTGTCGTGCGGCGGCACGACCACCGCCGGCTCGAGCGCGATCTCCTCCTGCTCGTTGAAGGGGGTCATGAACACGAAGTCGTGGCGCTTGCCGGCACGGCTCACGACGCCATCGACACGGACCGAAGCCCCGCGGAGGTCGGGGTTGGCGCGCAGCAGCGCCGCGTCCTGAGCCGAGTCGGGTTTGTGGATGATCAGCTGGAACAGGTTGTACTCGGTCGCGGGAGCGGGCTCGACGCTGCTGCGCACGCTACCACGCCCGAGCGGCACTTCGAGCACGAACGCATCCTCATGGAAGTCCACACACGGGGGATTGTCCTCGCCTTCCTCCACTTCACACTCGTTCGCTACGGAGGGAGCGATGGCCATCTCCATCAGGACGAGCCGGACGCGACGCAGAAAAATCGTGTCCCGCCCCTGGGCCACGAAACTGTCGCCATAGACGAGCGGCGACCGCGGAGCGGGACGGCCGACTGGCGTGACGGCGGGAGCGGAATCCGCCGGTGGATGACGCGCCGATATCTGCAGCACGAACGCACCGGGTGCCGGGCCCCGCGCTCGACACGCCACGGCGAGGACCAGCACGGCGAGCGCGCCCGGCATGAGACGGAACAGCACGCGATGGTGCATGACGAGGCGGCGGAATTTACTCCGCTTACTGAGCTTTCGGGGTAGCCACGAGCTCCGGTTGGTGCGCAGTCCCCGACACGTCGAAATGAATCCACATTCCAGCGGCGCCGTGACCGGGAACGGCACAAAACAGCAGATACGACCCCGGCCGGTCGGCGACGAACTGCACATCCTCACGCGTGTCGGCAGCCAGCCCCTGGTCCGACCGATGGGTGACGGCATGCGCGAACGCCGGCGCCGCGACGGTCACGGGCACGGGCGTCGTGGCGGGAACCACCATCACCGAGTGCGGCAGCACCTGATCGTTGTTGGCAAAGTGGAGGACGACCGTCCACTTGGCGGGGACGGTGAGCGTGAGGCCGCCGGCGGTCGCGCCGTCGAAGTTCATGCCGCCATTGGCGCCGGTCAGGCCCGCCACGAGCGTCACCTCCACTTTCGCGGCCGCGCTATCCGCTTTGAGCCAGGTAGGGTCGATATGAACGGCCGTTTGGGCGGCGAGTGTGCCGGCCGGAAGCAGCAGGAGGAGTGCGAGGCGCCGCATGGGGATCCTGTGAAAGGAGTGGTGGAGGTTGGTGAAGGATGGTGAAGGTTGGCGGATTCACCTCCACCACCCTTCACCATCCTCCACAACCTGCCGTTTAGAACAACAGCCAGAACAATACGTAGACCGTGTTATTGTCGGACGCGTTACGCCCGGATCCGTCGTAGTTCGTCCGGCTACCGTTGAACTTGCCGTAGTACACGTACTGGAACTGCATGCGCAAGTTCTGCCACGGCATCACATCCACCTCGCCGACCACGCCCGAGAAATCCGGACTCCCGAGCCGGCTACCGGTGAGCGGTGCGGCAGCGTACAGCAACGTATCCGTGGTGCCGCTGGTCACGAACGGCGCCACGGTGAACGCATACTCGTGGCCGATGTGGTACATCGCGTCGAAGCGCACGGTGTTGAGCGTGTTCTTCGCGTTGGCCGCGCCCCCCGCATCCCAATGCTGGGTTTCGTGAATCCAGGTGGCGTCGGTCGTGAAGCTGTTCGCCCCCAGCGGCAGCAAATAACTCAGGTCGAAGGCGATGTCGGTGAACCGGTTCTCGGGGCCGCTGACGCCGGCGGGGAATGTCTTCAACGACATGCCGTAGGTCCCCACAGACAGGTAGTGCTTCCCGAACGTGTTGGGGAACGCAACGCGCCAGTAGGGCGCCACGCCGCTCAATACCCCGGCGGCGGTGGAATCGAGCGGCCTCGTCGTGCCGACGGGAGCCGACCGATATGCCCCCGCTTCCAGATAGACATGGTCGTTCCAGAGCGTGTACGCGGTCAGCCCCGCCACCTGCTGTCCCAGGGTGCCGTCGATCTGCGTCGCCGCGGTGGGTGCCGGCGCGGCAGCCGATGACCCGTAAGGGAATCCCCAAGCCGGCGTACTGTTCCAGAGATCCTGCACCGTGGGGTTGTTGTTCAAACTCACGCCATACGTGGCGTGCTTGCCGAACGCCGTCGTATGGTTCGCATAGCGGAAGTCGGCGTTGTCGAGGCCGAGCGAGCCGCTCTGGGGATCGAATGTGACCTGGAGAAACCCCCCGACGTGAGGCGTCACTTGCCCCCCGGTGAACAGGCTCAGCTGATCGGGAAAGAACACGACGCCGTTTTGCGTGCCCGGCTGGGCCTTCTTGGTGGCGGTGAACGAAGTCTGCACCATGAACGAGAGCGGCGTCACCAGGTTGAGCAACAGGTTCTGCTGTCCTTCGGGGCTGCGGCCTTGCAGCGAATCCGCGCGGCGGTAGACGTAGCCGTTGAGCTTGAAGGCTCGTCCGGTGGCGGTGAGCTCCGGATAGTGCGTGTGGCAGACACTGCACGCGAGGCCGGTCTGTCGGGCGAAGCTGGGCGTCATGGCGTGACTGGCCATGGTGTACGCGGCTTCATAATCGCGCACGCGCTCCGCAGCGGGCGTGGTGCCCGCGTTGGTCAGGGCCGCAACCGTGGACAGCACTCCGTACACAACCAGCATGTGGCCTCCTCAGGGAGGGAGCGGGAACGACAATCGCAAAGTGATACCGGCACGGGCGGAACGGGATAATGAAGCTCTCATGAAGAGGGCTTCATCCATCCGGGTCTCATCCCGGCTTCAGCGTCGGTTCACAGCGGCGGAAGTTATGTATAGCGCATACTCCCGCAGCCCCACTCGGAGGCTCAATGCGCGCGCGTTTCATCTTCGACCTCGCCATTCTCACCCTGGTCGCATGTCAGAACGCCCCCCCGCCGTCACAATCTGCAACGGGCTCCACGGCGGCCGCCAACCCAGCTCTGCAGCAACCGCTGGGTCGTTCCGATCAGCTGCTGCTCGCGGCGGCGAAAGTGGCCCTGCCTCCACCAGGACTGGCGGCGGGAGACCTGCCAGATCCCACCTCCCAGGGCGCCCGGCTCGAGATGCAATACTGCGCACAGTGCCATTCCCTTCCCGCTCCCACCGCCCATAGCGCGACCGACTGGCCCAGCGTCGCGCGCCGCATGTGGCTGCGGATGGACTGGCTCCCGCCGTCGCTCGGCGTGCAGGTGCCGACGGGGGCCCAGCGCTTTACGATCCTGAGCTACCTGCTGGCCAACTCACTGAAGGTCAGCGGTTCGGTGCTGCCCGCCGGCAAAGGGCGGGATACGTTCTCGGCGGTGTGCAGCCAGTGCCACGCGCTCCCCGACCCGCGCGTCCATTCACCGCAGGACTGGACAGCGGTGTACTCACGCATGGAGCGGAACATGGAGCGGATGCAGGTGCAACCGCCCACTTCCACTCAGACGGGCGAGATTCTCCTCTATCTCCAGAGCGTGGGCGGTCGACGGCCGGCGACACGAAACTAACCGCAACTCGACCGGCCGCACGTTAAGTTCCCGGGGCTCGAATCCTCACCTTTTCAGCTCGGGAGGTCGTCGTGCGGGTGTCTCTGCTGTTGGCGATGGCATGTGGAACGACCGTTCCGCTGGCGGCGCAGGGGATCCCCCTGGGCTTCGGCGCATCCGATACGACCAGGCAACGAGCGTTCGAAGCGCGCCTCGTCGCCATCCCTGACACGCTGAGCGCGCGGGAGCTGACGCGGACGCTGGCCCGCGTACCGCACATGGCTGGCACACCAGCCCAGGCGGCGACGCGCGATGCAGTGATCGCTCAGATGAAGAGTTGGGGACTCGAGACGTCGGTGAAGGCCTACGACGTCTACATCCCCCAGGTCGATACCGTCCGCGCGTGGCTCGTCGCGCGGCCCGGAGCGGTACCGCAGCCCCTCATCCTGACGGAGCCGCGCGTGGCGAGTGATCCGGTGACGGCGGGGCCGCAGATCCCGCCGTTCAACGGCTATACGGCGAGCGGCGATGTCACCGCCCCGGTGGTGTTCGTCAATTACGGCCTGATCGAGGACTACAAGACCCTCGACTCCCTGGGCATCAGCGTCACAGGCAAGATCGCCATGGCGCGCTACGGTCGCTCGTTTCGCGGCATCAAAGCGCGGGAAGCGGAGCGGCACGGCGCGGTGGGATTGATCATCTATTCCGATCCGCAGGACGACGGCTTCGTGCGCGGCGACGTCTACCCCGATGGAGCGATGCGCCCCTCCGGCGGGATCCAGCGTGGCAGCGTCATGAACATGGACGGCGACCCCACGACGCCGGGCTACGCGTCGATCGCCGGTGCGCGCCGCGTGCCGGAAGAGTCGCTGCCGATCCCGCACATCCCCGTGCAACCGATGAGTTATGGCAACGCGCAGCGGTTTCTCATCGCCCTCAAGGGCCCGAGCGGTCCGAACGGGTGGCAGGGTGGCCTCCCCTTCCATTATCACGTCGGCCCCGGCCCCGTCGCAGCCCGGCTCCAGGTGCGGCGCGAGCAGGGCCGTCGCGGCTTCCACACGATCTGGGACACCTTCGGCGTGATCCGCGGCGCGGTATATCCGGATGAATGGGTGGTCATCGGCGGTCACCGCGATGCGTGGAGCCCGGGCGCGGCCGACAACATCTCGGGCACGGTGACGGTGCTCGAGGCCGCGCGGGCGTTCGCCGAGCTCGCCAAAGCGGGGCAGCGGCCCGCGCGTACCCTCGTCTTCGCCACCTGGGATGCCGAAGAGTGGGGGCTGATCGGATCGACGGAGTGGGTAGAGGAAATGGCCGACAGCCTGAAGGCGCACGTCGTGGCCTACATCAACGAGGACGACGACACGCAGGGCCCGAATTTCTCAGGCGGCGGCTCGCCCTCGCTGAAGCGGTTGATCCGCGAGGCTACCCTCGTGGTGCCCGATCCCAATGGCCCGGGATCGATCTACGACGTCTGGCTCAAGCGCAATAAGGGCGACACGGCGGCACTCACCCTCGGCAACATCGGGGGCGGCTCCGATTTTGCCGGCTTCTATCACCACCTCGGCATCCCGGCGGGCGCCATCGACTTCGGGGGACCGACCGGTGTCTATCACTCGCTGTACGATTCGTTCACCTGGATGGACCGGTTCGGAGACCCGGGGTGGCGCGAGCACCGTGCCGCGGCGCAGCTCGTGACCGTCATGGTGGCGCGGCTCGCCAATGCGCGCGTGGTCCCGCTCGACTACGTCGGGTGGGGAAAGGAGATGACGCGCCTCGTGTCTCAGCTCGACAGCGGCATTACGAAGCATGGCTGGACGGTCCAGACGACGTCCCTGCGCGACGCGTTGGGCCGGTTCACCGCCGCCGCCGAATCGCTCGCCGTGGTGCGTGACCAGGCGCTCGCCTCCTCCGCCGATCGCCCCTGGCCGCGCGTCAACGCCGCCCTGATGCAGGTGGAGCGGCGCATCACGCGCGACAAGGGCCTCGCGAGCGACGGCTGGTTCAAGAGCCTGCAATTCGCGTCGGATGTCGACAACGGCTACGCCACGCTGGCGTTCCCATCGGTGAACGAGGCGATCCGCTACGCCGATTCCACCACGACGGAACGGGAGCTGACCGATCTCATCACACGTGTCGACGCCGCGCGCGCGGCGCTGGAGGAAGCAACGGCGGCCCTCCGCTAGGGTCGTCCGGAGCCTCGCTCCCGCGGAGTGTAGGGCTTCGCAGACGGGATCATACGCTCTGCAGGTACTGTGCAGGGAGGGTGTCCCCCTCGCCCACAGCCTCCTCCGTGACCTCGTAGACTTCGTCGATGGACTCGAGATCGATCCCCGACGAGCCGTAATTGGTGAAGTTCAGGCCATACCATTGGCGATCGAAGGTTCCGGCGCGCCAGCGACCGCACACCTTCACGAGGTATTGGGCGTCGTATGGGACGATGCCATCGTTGGCATTGGTGCCGTTGAGCTCGATCTTCCGGAGCAGTGCCATGGGGACCTCGCGTCGTGGGGCTCTGACGCCAATCTAGGAACGGGAAGCTGCACGATTGGCCCCGATCGACATGAACATTTCATCAGTCCCGCTTGTGATTCCCTCAACAAAAACCATGGAAGCGGTAGAGATGGAAGAATAGACGAATAGATGAAATCCGCTGCGGCGCTATGCTCCGGTGGGGCGACAGCGATGTGCGCTAGGCCTTCTTCCCAACGGCGCAGATCCAGCCCTTGCGCCGTTCCGTATCGATGGCGATCTCCGCGAAGCCGGCCGCGGCCAGCAGCGCGCGATGCTCGTCGACGGTGAGATATCTCGCTCCCAGAAGCTTCATCACGGGCTGCAGCAGCGTGTCGAACGACTCACCCTTGTAGACCTCGGCGATCAGGCAGAGCCGGCCGCCGGGCTTCAGGACGCGCGCGACCTCGCGCAGGTCGGTGACCGGATCGGGCCAGTAGTAGTGCGTTTCGACGGCGGTGACGAGGTCGAACTGGGCATCGGTGAACGGCAACTTCGAGACCGCCGCTTGCTGGATGTCGACGCGGCCCGCCGCGATCCAGCGCGCGTTGGTCTTGCGCGAAACCAGGACACTTTGGCTCGAGATGTCGATGCCGGAGACGCGTCCCGCGCTCGCCCGCGTCGCCAGCTTGTCGATCGTCCTCCCGCCGCCGCACCCCACATCGAGCATCGTGAACGCGGGCCCGATCTGCACGTGGCCCAGCCCCCAATCCGTGACGCCGGAGTGACGGCTGTTCATGAGCCAGAGCGAGAGCTTGCCGGGCCACCCCGCCGGCTTGCGCACCAGACTCGGCAGGATCAGGACTGCGCCAACGGCCACAACGCCGGTCAGAATGCCATGCGTGAGCGGTGACATCGGGACGGCCCATGGGCAAGGGTCCCGTACGATACGAGCACCCGGCGTCGGGAGTTCCATCCGCCCGCCGTCCCCGCGTTCCTCTACTCCTCGCGCAGGATCGCGATCGGATCGATGTGGCCGGAGCGCCAGGCGGGGAGCCAGGAGGCGACGAGTGTCGCGCCGAGCAGCGCCAGGGCACCCACCACGAACGTCCCGGGGTCGAGCGGGGTGACCCCGAATAACAGCTGCGCCAGCCCGCGCGTCCCCGCCAGCGCCAGCGCGAGACCGAGACCCACGCCGGCTGCGCCGAACAACAGTCCCCGCCGCACGATGAGCCACTGCACCGCTCGGCTCTGGGCTCCCAGTGCGATCCGGATTCCCATTTCGCGCATCCGCTCGCGGGCCAGCTCGGCGAGCACCCCGTAGACTCCGACGACTGCCAGCACGACTCCCAGCATCCCGAACATCGACACCAGCGTCATCAGAAAGCGGTCGCGCGCCATCGAAATGGCGCGCACGGCGCTCATCGTCTCGATGCGGGTGATCGCGAGCTGCGGGTCGAGCTGCCGCACGGCACCGCGCACCAGCGGAGCGAGCGC
>DASTHG010000262.1:0-7795 GCA_035718325.1 Gemmatimonadales bacterium
GAAGCGGCGCCACAGCTTCCACGCCAGTACGACCGTGAAGATGCTCATGGCGATGAGGGCGTACTTCTCGTGGTTCTTCATGATCTCGTGGATCGCCTCGCCATGGTCGATCTTGTCCTCGGCGAGCTCCCCGGCGATGACGGCAGCCCAGCCGCCGATCACCCCCGCCCACAGCGTCCAGATGCCTGCCCAGATGAGCGAATCCCGCTTGAGGATCCAGCCGGCGAGGTCGAACAGCACCGCGCAGAGCAGCAGTGCCGGTGGGAAATCGTTGAGGGCCGCGTGCAGCCGCGGCAAGTCGTATCCCAAGAACATGTCGGGTGTGGCTCCTTCCTGTCAGAGTCCCAGGCTCGACACCACCGGGGGGGTCGCCGAATAGTCGTAGAAGCCCTTGCCGCTCTTCCTGCCGTGCATCCCCGCCAGCACCATCCGCTTGAGCAGCGGCGGAGCGGCGTACTTCTGTTCCTTATACTCTGCGAACATGATCTCGGCGATCTTGTACGTCGTATCGAGCCCAACGAAATCGAGCAACGTGAGCGGTCCCATGGGGTAGCCGCACCCCAGCTGCATCGCCTTGTCGATATCAGGCACGCTGCCCACGCCGTGCTCCAGCGCGCGGACCGCATCGAGCAGGTAGGGGACGAGCAGCAGGTTCACGATGAACCCCGACGTATCCTGCGCCGCGATCGGCTCCTTGCCGAGCGAGCCGGCGAAGGCATACGCGCGTCGGAACGTTTCTTCCGAGGTCGTCACGGTGCGGACGACTTCGACCAGCTGCATCAGCGGCACGGGGTTGAAGAAGTGCAGGCCGACGAAGCGGTCGGGACGCTGCGTTGCGGCGGCCATGGCGGCGATCGTCAGGCTCGACGTGTTCGAGGCGAAGATCGTCCCCCCAGCGCACAGTCCGTCCAGCTCCTTCCACAGGGCGTTCTTGAGCTCCAGGTCCTCGGTCACCGCCTCGATCACGATGTCGCACGACTTCAAGTCGGCGACGGCGGTCGTGAACGTCAACCGCCGCACGGTGGCGTCGCGGTCGGCGGCCGGCAGCTTGCCCTTTTCCACGAGACGCGCGAGGGACTTCTCGATCGCTCCCTTGCCCTTGTCCAGGACGGGCTGGGCGACGTCGCGGACGAACGTCTCGTAGCCCGCGGCGGCCGCGACCTGCGCGATGCCGCTTCCCATCAGGCCGCACCCCAACACCCCTACGCGCTGGATCCCGTCCATGGACGCTCTCAGAACTGGAATTGTTTACGGATCTCTTCAGCGATACGCACGAAGGCACTGGCCCGTGGGCCTGGCAGGGCGTGTTCGGGTCGGATCTCACCACGCTCGAGCCGGTCCAACACCTGTTCCAGGCCGATTTCGATGCGCTCGAGCTGCTGCCGGCGGCCGGCGAACAGCACGGCCGTCGCTGCCACGGCAAACGCGGCCGCAGGCGCGACGGCGAAAGGAGCCAGGATACCGATCGTCGACGCCACGACCGTCGCCACCGTCCCCACGCCGACCAGGGCCGCCGCCCCGACGACACGCTCGCGCCGGATGTTCCGGACGTCGGCGGAGAGGCGCACGTGGCAAAACCCCGTCTCGAGCGGCGTGACCTGTCCCACGATTTCGGCGGCGCGCGTGAGGGCGAATTTCCTTCCCCCGCCGGAGAATCCCCGCTGCATCGCCGCCATGAAGCCGACCTGCGGCTCCCACGTTGTGCGGTCGGGGTAGCGCCGCTTGACCCGCAGCAGCTCCTGATCCTCCATCCACAGCGACAGCGCCCGCTCGACGCCGCCACGCTCGCCCGGCACCACGCGCTGCGCGGCGAGCTCGGCAGGTCCGGCGAGCGACCAGGCAGCGGGCGCGGGGGTGAGGGAGCGGGTGCGCTCCTCGAGCAGAGCCTGTCGCAGGTAGCGCGTGGGGATCCCGACATCCTTGCCGAGCGCGAGCAGCTCGTTCTCGCTCAGCCCTTCGCCGATGTCGCGCTCTCCGGTTTGCAGCTCCGCGGCGCGCTGGATGATGCGGTCGAGCGCTTCGCGGCTGATCAATTCACCGGCCATCTTCAGGTCCGCGCCGCATCCTTGGTGGGAACGGGCGGCAGCCGCTCGCCCGAGGCCTGTGCCGGCAGGGCGGGAAGGGAATCGACGCTGCGCCGGCCGACGACGTCGAGCAAGCCCTTGAAGAGGTCGATCGGGATGGGGAAGATCGTAGTCGAGTTCTTCTCCGAGGCGATTTCGGTCACGGTCTGCAAATAGCGCAGCTGAATCGCCGCCGGCTCCCGGCCGATGATCGCGGCCGCCTGGGCCAGTTTTTCGGATGCCTGCAGCTCACCCTCGGCGTTGATCACCTTCGCCCGCCGCTCCCGCTCGGCTTCGGCCTGACGCGCCATGGCCCGCTTCATCTCGGGCGGCAGATCCACGTCCTTCACCTCGACCGCCGAGACTTCGATCCCCCAGTCTTCGCTGCGCTGATCGATGATCTTCTTCAGGATGGCGTTGATTTTCTCGCGGTTGGCGAGCAGCTCGTCGAGCTCCGTTTCGCCCAGCACCGAGCGCAGGGTCGTCTGTGCCAGCTGGCTCGTGGCGTACAAGTAGTTCTCCACGCCAATGACCGCTTTCACGGGCTCCCGCACCCGCATGTACAACACGGCGTTCACCTTGATGGAAATGTTGTCGCGCGTGATCACGTCCTGCGGCGGGATGTCGAGCGCCATGACGCGCAGGCTCACCTTCTGCATCCGCGCGAACAGCGGCGGCAGGTAGATCAGCCCCGGGCCCTTCGCGCCCCACGAGCGGCCGAGAAAGAAGTACACCGCGCGCTCGTACTCCCGCAGCACACGCAGCCCGGAGAAGAGATAGAAGCCGACGGCCGCCAGGACGACCAGCATCGCCTCACCCATGGGATCTCCTCAGGATGGGAAGGCCTCGACGATCACCGCGAGGCCCTGTCCGCCGCCGATGCACGCCGACCCCAGACCGAGTCGCTTTCCAGCGCGCCGCAGCGCGTGCAGCAGGTGGATCGTGATGCGTGCGCCGCTCGCCGCCAGCGGATGGCCGATGGCGATCGCCCCGCCGTGCACGTTCGTCTTGGAGCGGTCGAGCCCCAGCTCCTTTTCCACCGCCAGGTACTGTGGCGCGAACGCTTCGTTCACCTCTACGAGGTCCATCTCCGCCAGCGTGAGCCCCGCTTTCGCGAGCGCCTTGCGGGCGGCTGGGGCGGGACCAATCCCCATGTACTTCGGCTCGACTCCCACCACGCCCCATGCAACGAGGCGGCCGAGCGGCTTCAAGCCGTGAGTCTTCGCATACGCCTCGCTCGCAATCACCGTCGCGGCAGCGCCGTCCGCAATGCCCGAAGCGTTGCCCGCCGTGACCAGCCCATCCTTCTTGAAGTACGGCTTCAGCCCGGCGAGCGCGTCGAGCGTGGTCTCGGGCCGCATATGCTCGTCGGCCCGGAACTCGACCGTCTGGCCCTTCTTCTTGATGGGGACGGCGATCACTTCATCCTGGAAGACGCAGTCGTCCCAGGCTTTCTTGGCGCGTCGTTGCGACCCCACGGCCACCTCGTCCACCTCGGCTCGGGTCAACTTGTACTTGTCGGCGAGGTTCTCTGCCGTTTCGGCCATCGACAAGCCGCACTGCGGGTCTTTCAATGCTTCCCACAACAGGTCTTCGAGCGGAGCCGGTCCCAGACGCAGCCCCCAACGTGCCCCGCGCACGACGTGCGGCGCCTGGCTCATCGATTCGCCGCCGCCGGCGAGCACGACTTGCGTCTCGCCCAGCATGATCAGCTGCGCCCCTTGAGTGATCGCCTCGAATCCCGAGCCGCAGAGACGGTTCACCGTCACCGCCGGTGTCTCGATCGGCAGTCCGGCCTTGAGGGCGACATGCCGGGCCATGTAGATGGCGTCGACCGACGTCTGCAGGGCGTTGCCGAACACCGTGTGCCCGATGTCTCCCGCGGGCACGCCGGAGCGCTCCAGCGCCTGGCGCGAAGCGATGGCGCCGAGCTCGATGGCCGACAGGTCTTTCAGCGACCCGCCAAACGAGCCGAAGCCGGTGCGGACACCGGATAAGAAAACGACGTCGGTCCCACTGCCCTGGGTCTTCATGAAGCCTGCTCCACTCTCGAGAAGGCGGAATATAACCGTCTATGCGGTGGTGCCCCGGCCCTTCCAGAAGAGGTAGGCGGGCGTCCCAATGAGGACGATTGCGAGACCGGCCAGGGCCTGCTGCGGGCGGGCGAGCACCGTGTTCGCCACGATCGCCAGAGCGGCCAGAATGAACAGTGCCGGGGTCACCGGATAGCCGGGGACGCGGAATGGCCGGGCGGCCTCGGGATGGCGGCGTCGCAGGACGAACACGCTCGCGGCCGCGAGCGCGGCGAACAGCCAGCTGGCGAAGACGACGTAGGTCAGGAGCTGCTCGAAGCTGCCCCACAGCGTGAGCAGGATTGCCCAGGCTCCACCGGCCGCGATCGCCATCGCGGGCGTTCCAAAGCGCGGGTGGACGGCTCCGAGCGACCGGAAGAACACGCCGTCCCGCCCCATGGCGTAGTACATCCGCGGTCCGGTGAGGGCGAGGCCATTGGCGGCGCTGAACACCGACACGAGGACGGCGGCGCTGACGAATTTCGCTGCGATCGGGCCGAACAGCACGCGCACGGCATCAGCGGCGACGCGCTGCGATCCGGCGACGCCCTCGGGGCCGAGCGTCGCCAGATACCCGAGGTTGGCAAGCAGGTAGAGCGCCACGAGTGCGGCGGTGCCGAGTATGATGCCGCGCGCGAAGGTGCGCTGCGGATCGAGCGCCTCGCCGGCGGAGTTCGTCACGTTGATCCATCCCTCGTAGGCCCACAACACGCCCAGTAACGCCACTCCGGCTCCCGAGATCAGGGCGCTCGACGGCGGCGCGGTGAAGGCGCGGTGTGCGCTCGCCGTGCCGTCGTGTCCGAGCGTGAGCCCGGCGATCGCGAGCAGCACAATCGCCCCGACTTTCACCGCGGTGCTCCAGTTCTGCACCGTGGCCGCCTGGCGCACGCCGCGAATGTTCACCGCGCTCACGACGACGATCATGAGGATCGGCAGGAGCTTTGTCCCGGCTGCGCCGAGCGGCACGAGCTCGCCGGCGTAGCTGGCGAACGCGACGGCCAGGGTGGCGGTCGACCCGGTGTTGATGGCGAGAAACAACGTCCAGCCGAGCAGGAATGCGGGAAACGTCCCGAACGCCTCGCGCACGTAGGTATACGAGCCGCCGGCGTCGGGAACCGACGACCCCAGCTCGGCGAACGTCAGCGCACCGAGCAGCGAGCAGACGCCGCCCACCAGCCACACGACGAGCGCGACGCCGGGATCGCCCGCGGTGTTGCGCAACACGGTACCGGGGACGAGCCAGATCCCCGATCCGATGACGGTGCCGATGACGACGAGGACGAGGTCGCGCTGTCGCAGCGTGCGGACGAGGCCGCCCCCGCCCTGGCTCAATGCCCCGCCGCCATGCCGTCCTTGCGCGGATCCGAGCCGCCCGCATAGCCGCGCGGCAGCCGCAGGATCGCCTGCGCGCCGCCGAACGCCACCCCGCTGTCGGCGACGATCGTGTGCCCCAGCGCGGCGAGCTGGCGCCGCACCGCATCGCCGATGGCAGGCTCGAGCGCGACCCGCAGCCCGTCGAAGTGGCGGAAGCGCGGCGCGTCGACGGCGTCCTGCAGGTCCATGCCGAACACCAGCAGATTCAACAGCACCTGGACCTGGCCCTGCGGCTGCATCGAGCCGCCCATCACGCCGAACGACATCCACGGCTCTTCAGCGCCGTTGGCGCCTGCGCGGGTGACGAACGCAGGAATGATGGTGTGGAACGGGCGCTTCCCCGGGGCCACGGTGTTGGCCAATCCCTGCTCGAGGGTGAACCCGGCGCCGCGGTCCTGCAGCGCGAAACCGGTTCCCGGCACCACCACCCCCGAGCCGAAGAGATCGTAGAGCGAATTGATGAACGAGACCATGTTGCCGGCCGAATCGGCGACGGTGAGGTAAATCGTCTCGCTCGCCGTCATGGCCTTCCCGGGGGCGGGACGGTCCTGCGCCCGAGTGCTGTCGATCTGGGCCCGCCGCGCCGCGACGAAAGGATCGGCGAGCAGCGCGGCGGGAGCAATCGTCATGGCGGCCGGCTCACCGACGTAGTGCGCGATGTCGGCGTAAGCGAGCTTCTTGGTCTCGATCAGGAGATGGAGATAGGCCGCCGAGTTGTGCCCCAGGGCCCGCAGGTCGAAGGGCTCGAGGATGCGCAGCATCTCGAGCGTCGCCACGCCCTGGCCGTTGGGCGGCAGCTCCCAGACGCGGTATCCGCGGAACGTCGCCGCGATCGGCGTGACCCATTCGGGACGATGCTGGCGCAGGTCGTCGATCGTGAGGTAGCCGCCCAGCTCGTGCACCCGATCGACGATGCTCTTGCCCAGCTCTCCGCCGTAGAGCACGTCCGGTCCACGTGTCGCGATCAGGCGGAGTGTGCGGGCGAGATCGGGATTACGGAACCATTCGCCCGCTTTCGGCGCGCGCGTCCCGTCCACGAGAAACGTGGCACGCGCGCCGGGGTCGCGTGCCAGCTTCGCCGTTTCGCTGGCCCAGTCCTGAGCGATGATCGGAGTGACCGGGAACCCCTCTTCGGCATAGCCGATCGCCGGCTGCAGTGCCTGCGTCAGGGTGATCGTGCCGTACCGCTGCAGCAGGGCCTCCCACCCCGAGAGTGCGCCGGGGACCGTCACATCCTCCACGGTTTCCTGGGGCATCGACGTGTGGCCCCGGGCGAGCAGCGCGTCGCGGGTCATGAGGCTCCCAGCGCGGCCGCTGGCGTTGAGACCGATGAGGGTGTGGGTCTTCGCGCTCCAGACCAGCGCGAACATGTCGCCGCCGATTCCCGTCATCATCGGCTCGACGACGTTGAGCACCGCCGCCGCCGTGACCGCGGCGTCGACGGCATTGCCGCCGCGCTCCAGCACGGCCAGCCCCGCGGCGGTAGCAAGCGGCTGGCTGGTCGCGATCATCCCGTGAGGGGCGTACACAGTCGAACGATGGGACATGGTCGAAGGTCGTGGTGACTGGGCCAGGAGCGGGGCCGCCGCGAGAGCGGCACTCAGGAGGAAGAGGTGGCGCATCACAGGCGCTCCAGGACGGCCGCCGCGGCGGCGCTGGTCCGTGTGGTGCCGCCCAGGTCCTGCGTGCGGACTCCGGCGGCGAGTGCTTGCTGGACGGCGCGCTCAATCGCGCGCGCCGCGACCGCGTGACCGAGGTGTTCGAGCATGAGGGCGCCGGTGAGGATGGCTGCCATGGGGTTCGCGACTCCTTTGCCGGCGAGCGGCGGGGCCGAGCCGTGCACCGGCTCGAACAGTCCCGGACGCCCGGGATGCAGGTTGGCGCTGGCCGCGAGGCCGAGTCCTCCGACGAGCCCCGCTCCCAGGTCCGAGAGAATGTCGCCGTAGAGGTTGTTGGTGACGATCACCTGGAAGCGGCCCGGATCCCGCACCATTTCGAGGGCGAGGGCGTCGACGAAGCGATGCTCCGTGGTGATCCCCGAGTGCTCGGCGGCGATGGCCTTGAAGCGCTCCTGCCAGATGCGATGTGCGGGAACCGCGTTCGACTTGTCGCTCATCGTCACCCGTGTTTTTCCGTGGATGCGTGCCCACTCGAACGCGGCGCGGATGATACGGTCGACGCCCTTCGCGGTGTTGATTTCCTCGGCGATGTACTCTTCGTTCGAGATCCGGCCTCTCCCGAGGTAGACGCCTTCAGTGTTCTCCCGGAAAATGACGAGGTCGATGC